>JADGNU010000033.1 GCA_017883305.1 Candidatus Aminicenantota bacterium
CGGACGAGGGCAGTTTCAGGGGAAACCGCCAAAACGTGTTTGAGCGAGGCGTAGCGGCAGGGAGCGGACTCTTAGGAGCGACCATCAGCGCCGCTCCGGAGTGACTCGGAGGAGCGGGGCTGGGAAATATCTGGATAAGTCCGCTCTATTAAGACATTTATCAGAATCGTGGCTTCGAGTGCTCAGCCACGATTCTGCAGGTCGCTTCGAAGACTCCGCTTCCCGCCGGAGGGAGAGCCTGACCTCCGAGCCGCCCTTACGGCCGACGTTTGACAGTCCTCGGGCGGGTGGTATATCTTGAAATTCCGAAAATGAGCGAACATCCGATCGAGAAAGGCGTCACCGACGTCGTCCGGACCTATGAGCTCCTGGACCGCGTCCGCACGCGGCAGGACCTCGTCATCCGGGACGACCAGTTCGATTTCACGGCCCTGCTCGAGGCGGCCCGGTACGCGGAGCGCCGCCGCATCCGGCTGAGCCTGCTCGACACCGGACGGCTCAGCCTCGAGGAGGTCGAGTCGCTCGCCCGGGCCGGCTCCCGCATCCTCACCTCGGACGAAGCCCGGCCGCGGGCCGGCGAGTGGGCGATCCTGCAGGGAGCCTGCCGGGAATACGGGACACATTTGTCCGTGCTCTGGAACGGCCCTCTTCCGGCCGCGGATGAGATTGCCGGATTCTCCTCCCAAACCCTCGAGAACCTTCTCCGGAGCGGGGTGGATTTTCAGATCTCCAATAGGAAGCACCCCCGCGACGCCGCGGCTCTCGCGGGCTTGGCCGCCGCGGCGAAAAAGGGACGAGCATTTTTCGTGGTCTACCACATCGGCCCGCTCGACGCCGAGCTTGCCGGGCCGGCAGCCCACCGTGCCTGGATCCACTTTTCCGACACTTCGATCGCCGACGAGCCGGCGGCCGTCCTGGCCGTCGAGATCGCCCGGGCTGCGGCGGGCTGCAGTTCCCGCGTCGCGGTCCATATCGAGCGTGGTCTGCCCCTCGAGCTTCTCGAAGAGCTCTGGGCGGCCGGTGCGGTCCTCTTCTTCCTGACCCCGCCGAGCGACGACCGCTCGCTTCTTCGTCCCGTCGAGACGAAGGCGGCCCGGCGGAAGCTGCCCGCCCGCGCGTACTGGCTCTCCACGGCTTTCATGCCGTGACCCTTGAAAAAAGGTCCTGTTCCGCTACAATACGCATTTCATGAACGCGCCCGAGCTCGGCCAAACGATGTCGCTGTGGGCGATCGTCCCCTTCGTGGGGCTTCTTCTGTCCATCGCGCTCCTGCCTCTCCGTGCGCCTCATTTCTGGGAAAGCCATAAGAACAAGGCCCTCGTCGCTTTCCTCTGGTCGCTGCCGGTCGCCGTCTACTTCCTCTTCAACATGCCCCATGAGTTGGTCCTGTCGCTGAAGGATTACGCCTCGTTCCTCCTCCTGCTTACGGCCTTGTTCATCATTTCCGGAGGCATCGTCCTCAAGGGTGACCTGAAGGCGACCCCCGAGGTCAACACGCTGATCCTGGCCATCGGCGCCGTGCTGGCCAATTTCATCGGGACGACCGGGGCCAGCATGCTCCTCATCCGCCCGCTGCTTCAGACGAACTCCGAGCGCAAGCATACGATCCACATCCCGATCTTCTTCATCTTCCTCGTATCCAACATCGGCGGCTGCCTGACGCCCCTCGGCGACCCGCCGCTCTTCATGGGCCTCATCAAGGGGGTGCCGTTCTTCTGGACCCTGCGGCTCTTTCCGATCTGGGCGCTCATGGTCGGCGGCGTCCTGCTGATCTTCTACGTCTTTGACAATATGAAGTATCGCAAGGAAGATTGCCGCGACATCATCCGCGACCGCCGGCGCGTCGTGCCCATGCGCCTGACAGGGACGATCAACTTCCTGTGGCTCGCCGGGGTCGTCGCAGCCATCTTCTTGCCCTTCCCGAGCCGCGAGGGCGCGCTGATTCTTATGGCCATTCTGTCCCTTCTGACGACTAAACGGGTGTGCCGTACCGAAAACAAGTTCACGTACAACCCCATCCTCGAGGTGGCCATCCTCTTCGCGGGGATATTTGTGACCATGGTCCCGGCCCTTCTCATCCTCAACGCCCGCGGCGCGGATCTCGGCATCGTCAGACCGTGGCAGTTCTTCTGGGCCACGGGGTCCCTCTCGTCCTTCCTCGACAATACGCCGACCTACCTGGCCTTCTTCTCCATGGCCCAGGGCCTCGGTCTCAACGGGGCCATGATGGGCATCCCGACCCTGATGCTCAAAGCGATCAGCGCGGGAGCGGTCTTCATGGGCGCGAACTCCTACATCGGCAACGGCCCCAACTTCATGGTCAAGGCCATCGCCGAGGAGTACAAGCTGAAGATGCCTTCGTTCTTCGGCTATATGGCCTATTCGCTGGCCTTCCTCGTCCCGCTCTACCTCGTAGTGACGGTCATTTTCTTCAGGTAAGACGCTCCCGGACCTCCGCCATGAACTCCCTGTTCGCTCTTCCCAAGGACACGCTCACCGCAAAGGGCCGCACCGCGCCGGTACGGCGTGTGGACGATATTGCGGTCTTTCAAAACGACACTACTGATGGTGTCCTCCGATGACTCTTCTACAAAAAAAGGTGGTCGCAACCGAGAAAGTGCTTGACAATTGGTTAGAATGCTCTATAAATGAAATGAAAAATTAAATATGATCACGACATCAGGAACGTACGAAAGTTTGAGTTGAAAGAAGGAACCGAGCGATGAAAGTAGCATTGCTTTATAGCTCGAAAGCGGGAATGGAAGCGACGCTCTGCCGTCGCCCCGCCGAGCACAAAGACGAGGAGGACGAACCTCCACTTCCCAACGACATGCTCGCCGAATGCGATTCGGACGAGACGATCGCAGCGGTCGGGCATGCTCTCCAGGAACGGCACCAGGTCGTTTTCATCGAATCCGACGACAAGGCCTACGGCCGGCTGAAGCGTCAGCGGCCGCACCTCGTCTTCAACATCGCCGAGCGCGTCATCGGCCCCAACCGCGAGTCGCACATCCCGATGGTCTGCGAGATGCTGGACATCCCCTACACGGGATCCGATCCGCTGACGCTCGGCATCTGCCTCGACAAGTCGCGGGCCAAGGAGATCCTGACGTACCATCGGATCCCCAACCCCGCGTTCTGGATCGTCGAATCGGCCTCGGCCATTCCGTCCGGTATCCGCCTGCCGGCCATCGTCAAGCCCCTGACCGAGGGTTCGAGCAAGGGCATCAAGAACAATTCCCTCGTCCACAGCCTCGGCGAGCTCTACGAGCGCGTCGACGAGGTCGTGGGAACCTACAAGCAGCCGGTCATCGTCGAGCGGTTCCTGGCGGGCCGGGAGTTCACGGTCGGCGTCCTGGGCAACGCCCCGAACTACGAGATCCTGCCCATCGTCGAGATCGATCACGGGCAGCTCCCATCGGGAGCGGCGCCCATCTATTCTTATGAGGCGAAGTGGCTCTGGGACACGCGCGAGAAGCCTCTCGATATCTTCAAGTGCCCCGCGCCCATCCCCGGGGTTCTCCGGGCCAAGATCGAAAGCGTCGTCGCCCGCACCTGCAACGTCCTGCGCATCCGGGACTGGAGCCGGGTCGACGTGCGGCTCGACGAGAAGGGCGAGCCCAATATCCTCGAGGTCAACCCGCTGCCGGGCATCCTGCCGCTACCCGAGGATAATTCCTGCCTGCCCAAGGCGGCCCGGACCGCCGGGTATTCCTATTCGGACCTGATCCATCGGGTGGTCGAGGAGGCGTCCAAGCGGAGCGGCCTCCCTCAAACACGTATCCGGCCTGCGACGAGCGAACGGCCGGCGGTCCTCGCGGATCGTGCATGAAGCCTGCCCCCGATATCGCGATCGTCTTCAACGCCTACGAACCGAGACCGACGGCGCCGGGCGAACGTCTGTCCGAAGAATCCGTGGCCGACATGGCCCAGCAGGCGCACGACGCCGTCCGTACGATCGGCATCGGGGCGACGCTCATCCCGCTGCAGAGGAGCCTGCTCAATTTCCTGGGGCGGGTCCGGGAGCTCAACCCCGACGCCCTGATCAACCTCTGCGAAGGGTACTACGGGCGGCCGCAATGGGAATCCAATGTGGCCGGGATCTTCGAGCTCTTGGGCCTGTCGTTCACCGGGAACGCGGCCAAGACTCTGGCCTTCTGCCAGGACAAGTTCAAGGCCAAGGCCGTACTGCGTGCGGCCGGGCTGCCGACCGCGCCGGCGCAGATCATGTATTCGGGGGGCGAGCCCCTCGAGCTGCGGTTCCCGCTCATCGTCAAGCCCAATTCCGAGGACGCGAGCCTGGGCATCTATCCCGACTCCGTCGTCCGGGACGAGGAGTCCCTGCGGCGGCAGGTCCGGCGCTGCCTCGACAACTACAAGCAGCCGGTCCTGGTCGAGGCGTTCATCGACGGCCGGGAGTTCAACGTCTCGGTTATGGAGAACGGGACGGTGACGCCGCTGCCGGTCTCCGAGATCGATTTCTCGGCCATGCCCAAGGACATGCCGCGCATCCTCGGCTACGAGGCCAAGTGGTTCGAGGACAATCCGCTTTATCAGAAGACCCCGCCGGTTTGCCCGGCGCCGATCGACGACGAGCTGCGGACGAAGCTCCAGGGGCTGGCCGCGGCCGCGTTCCGGGTCATGGGCTGCCGGGACTACGCCCGGGTGGATTTCCGGATGGATGCCAAGGGCCGGCCGTTCATCCTCGAAGTCAACCCGAACCCCGACATCAGCACCAACGCGGGGTATGCGCGGGCCCTCAAGGCGGCCGGGATCGAATACGCCGCGTTCTGGGGCGCGATGGTCAAAAACGCCCTCGAGAGAAGAGTCGTCAATGATCCGACGGATGGCAGCGCGAGATAAAGAACCCGTGCTCGGGCTGATCCGGGCCACGGGGTTCTTCACGGCGGCCGAAGTCGACGTCGCCGCCCGGGTCTCGAATTTTTACCGGGCCGGCGACGATCGCGTCATTTATGCGAAGTACTTTCGTTAGGAGTTGAGGAGATGGACGACTGGCAACGCTTGCTCAGGGGCGCTCTCAGGAAGCCTGAAGAGATCGCCCAGAAATTCGGACTTGACGTCGAGGAGGTCCGCCGGATCGCCAAGGCGTTCAAGATCCAGATCACGCCGTACTACGCCGGCTTGATCAAGGAGCGGGGCGACGCCATGTGGCGTCAGATGGTCCCCGATGCGGCCGAGCTGAAGGAAGACACGGGGGTCGCCGATCCTCTCGAGGAAGACGCGGATTCCCCCGTGCCCAGCATTGTCCACCGCTACCCCGACCGCTGCCTGTTCCTCGTTTCGCACAGCTGCGCTTCGTACTGCCGGTTCTGCACCCGGAAGCGGAAGGTCGGTGACCCGTCGAAGATCCACCCGCGCTACATCGAGGACGGCATCGAGTACATCCGGCGGCACACCGAGCTCCGGGACGTCGTCATTTCCGGCGGCGACCCGCTCATGCTCAGCGACCGCAGGCTCGAGGCCATCATCAAGGCCGTCCGGGGCATCCCGCACATCGAGATCATCCGCATCGGCACGCGCGTGCCCTGCGTCCTGCCGCAGAGGATCACGGAAAAGCTCGTGGCCATGCTCAAGAAGTACCACCCGCTCTACGTCAACGTGCACTTCAACCACCCCGACGAGATCACGCCGGAGTCGTCCCGGGCGCTGAACCTGCTGGCCGACGCCGGGATCCCGCTCGGGAACCAGACCGTGCTCCTCAAGGGCGTCAACGACGATCCCCTGGTCATGCGGCGGCTCATGCAGAAGCTCCTGGCCGTGAGGGTGCGCCCGTACTACCTCTATCAGGCAGACTACGTCTCGGGGACGGAACACCTGAGGACGACCGTCGAGAAGGGGATCGAGATCATGGAGGCCCTGCGCGGCTGGACCTCCGGCCTGGCTGTGCCCTACTACTGCATCGACGCGCCCGGAGGCGGCGGCAAGATCCCGGTCTTGCCGAAGTACCTGCAGTCGATCACCGACGAGCAGGTCGTGCTCCGCAACTACGCCGGCGAGTTGTTCGTCTATCCGCAGGTCAAGCCCAAGCCGAAGCGCCGGCCCCGGCCCGCGGTCGCGCCCTGCTACAGCTTCGACGGCGCCCCCCCGATGCCATAAGAAGGGGTCAAACCTAAACTTTTAAACCTTTCTTGGGTTCTTCGCCGACCTCAGAAAGCCGAGCACCGACCATCTCGACAATTCGGCGAAGTGTTTCGTTTGATATGATCTCTTTAGCGGTTCTCCGAAACGAAACCGAGACAGCCGTCGGGCTGATCCCGAAAAATTCTCCAATTTCCTTGAGTTTATAATTAGCGTGTTTATGGGCGAGAAATATCGTGCATTTCTTTGCAAGCCTGCTCCCCTCTCCCGCCTCCCCGCCGACTTCGGCCTCGATTCGGGCTAATTCAGGCCGGACCCTGAGTCTTCTGAGTTCGCAGAGTTCCTCATCCGGGTTCTCCATCCGGTCCTTCAAATAGGTGCGGCGGATCCTGTCGATAAAATCGTCGTCTCCCAATATGCCAACCCTCGAGGCTTTCCTTAGGTTCTTTTCGAGAGTTGAATCATCGGCGGTCCTCAGGTATTTTTCGTGTTCTCCCCGCAATAATTCACGGGAGTTCCCAAATGAGCTCATGATAACCGACAAGTTTAGCCAGGAAGGAGATTTTCGCATCCCGTAATAATCCTGGCAGCTAGACCAGGGGTATTGTTCCGGGCGATCGACCATCCCCTTTCGAACCGGATTTCCGTGGATATATTTGGCCAAGGTCCTGGCGTAAATTTCAGCCTGAACAAGGATAGCTTTAAAACGACCCTGGAAGAGATGCCCTGACCTCCCGTATTTGGTATTCAGATAAATCGAATAGGCCGAATTCACAAAATGCATAAACTGCGAGAGATTAGCTTCCGGCGTTTCCAGCGTTAGATGATAATGGTTGTCCATTAAGCAATACAGGAGAACGATGCCCCCCAGCCTTTCGTTGGCCTCCCTGAGGATCTTTAAGAAAAAATAACGGTCCTCATCAGAGAAGAATATGGCCTGCTTCTGGTTCCCACGAGAGTAAACATGATAATAACGCTCCTGGGTATTCGATTCTCAATTGGCGGGGCATTTCCGTCTCGCTGACTAGTGGGTCCTACAATAAAAGAAGACGCCCATACGACGGGGGAATTCTCAGCGGAGGGAAAAGTTTAAAAGTTTAGGTTTGACCCCTTCTTGTCTTATCTTGTCCCAGACAGGTAGGTGCTGAGGCCGACGGACTTCACGAGCCCCAGGGCCTCCTCGTGGCTGATGCCGCGCTTCTGCTTGAGCGATTCGAGGATGCGGATGATGGAGAAAGCGACCTCGGCCGTTTGCCCGGCCTCCGCCTGCCGGTCCTTGAGATAGGCGATGGCGTCGTACAGGACCGCGTTGGCCTCGCCGTATGAGACCGGGTTGCGCGCGCCGTGGGCCTTGACCCACTCGGCCCTTCCCAGCACGTCGTTCACGTGCGATTGGATGAGGAACGTGGCCCGGCCGATGAGTTTGAGATTGCTCGGGCTGACGTTGGTCATCGTGTTCCCCACGACCTTTCCCAACTTGGCCATGATGGCCGTCGAATGGGCGTTGAGCAGCATCTTGGCCGCCATCTGCTGCCGGATCCTGAACGGATCGCCCTCGCTCCGAACCGCCACGGGCACGACCACGAGCCGCCCTGTCGCCCCCGCCCAGCGCCGCCGCACCCGCTCCACGATCGCCTGGAATTCCTTCGACGGCCTGTCCGTGAGGATCATCACGCCGGCGTCCGCGCCCCCGTCCGCGGCCAGCCGCAGGACGCGCGCGAAGGACGTCTTCTCCTCGGCGAACCCCTCCTCTTCCGGTGTCAACGCGACGAGGACGCACAGATCGCCCTTTTTCGGGCCCCGTCCTTCCGTGTTCGCCTTTGACAGCGAAAAATCGTAGAGGTCCGCCTGCTCGCCGCCGGCTTTCTTCAGGCTCTCCAAGGCGGCCCGCCGCAGGTACGGATCCGTGACCTCGGTCTCGAACGGCCGCTTGTACATCTCCGCGCTCAGCCCCCGGAAAGGCCGCCCCAGGAACGCCTGCCAGGCCTCCGCCGGCGTCGCCGCGTTCGTCCAGACCTGGATCCAGCACTTTCGCCGCGGCTCCCTGACCGTGTCGAGCGGGAAGAGCCGGAATGTCGGGCTGCGCTCCGTACTGTCGATAAACACGGTGATCAGGCCCTTCTCGGCGTAATAGGTCGAGAAATGCCCGCCCGCGTAGACCGCCGCCTCGACGTCCGTGAGCGCCGCGAGCTCGGCCAGCGCCGCCCGCGCGCCGGTTAGCACCCCGTCGAATTCACGGAGCTTGGCCGCGACCCCCGTCCCGTCGCGCCCCGCCGCTCCACCGCCGCCGAATCCGAGCTTCTCCATGTCCCGCCGGCCCAAGACCGGGCCGAGGACACGCTCCACCGCCGTCTCGACGATGGCCGCGACGACGTAGGTTTCGATCGTCGTCGCCTGCATCCGGGTCGACCCCGTGATGGCCTGCGGCCCCGTCGTCAGGTTGATCTTGGTGATGCCCGGCTCGGTCAGCACGCTCCGGCTGCGGTCGAACGGCATCAGCCGGTCGTCCGGGTTGTTGTAGACGAAGTAGAGGCTCTTGCGGCTCTCGGCGGGATCGTACCCGGGCTCGCTCTTCCATTCGTTGAGCGCGGCGAGCACCGTCCCGATCACGGACGATGTCTCGCCCCCCTCGGTGACGCAGATGATCACATCGCCCTTGCCGATGCCCCTGTCGTGGAGCTGGAGCCGGCCGATGAGCTGGAGATCTTCGAACCCTTCGAGCGAGCTGATCAAGGCCCGGTCCGCCCCCGTCATCTCGCCGATGAGGCTCTCCTCGATCGCCGGCCCCGCGGGCAGCCGCCCGGCCGCCTTCTTCCAGATCCTCCCGTCGGCCTTGACCCCGCGCCAGAACGGCCGCCAGAACGTGCTCTCCATCTGCTTGGCCAGCCGGCCCGTCGCCCCGCAGCCGTAGACGTAGATCTTTCTGCCGCCGAGGATGGCCCCCTCGACCGCCCGGGCCGCCTGCTCGAGCGCCTCGGGCGCGGCCGCGAGCTCGTCCATCTTCGCCAGGATGTCATCGTCGACCGACGAGAGCATCTTCAGGCCGGCCAGAGTGTCTTCCTGGATGCGCTCGCCGAGGTACCAGGTCTTCTGATGGCGCTGTTCTGTCAGCAGCGTGTGGAGCTGGAACTGCGTCTTTGTCTGGACGTAATCGACCGACTCCGCCGCCGGCTCGATCCCCAGGAGCTTCAGCAGCCCGCCGGTCGTCTCAGCCGCAGCCTGCGCGTCCTGCCTTCCCGCCGCCGTCCCTCCGGCCAGCGCGCCGCACAGCAGCAGGACGGCCGCGACGGCCTCGCCAGCTCTCATCAGTCTTTTCCGTACTGACGCTCGTCGTCGAGGATGTCGCGCTCCTGCCAGTCCCGGATCCAATCCTCGACCTGGAAGATCATGAGGCCGCCGTCCGCCATCGAGCAGACGACCCTCTTGAGCCCGCAGTTGATGAGCATCTTCTTGCAGATGTAGCACGGGAACGCGCTGATCGGCCCGGCCGTGTCCGGCGCGTTGCCGTAGATGTACATGTCCCCCCCGAGCAGACTGACCCCGGCCCGGGCGGCATTGATGATGGCGTTCTGTTCGGCGTGGACGCTCCGGCAGAGCTCATAGCGCTGGCCGTGCGGAACGCCCAGCTTGTCTCTCAGGCAGAAGCCGTGCTCGAGGCTGTCTTTGGTCTTCCGCGGCGAGCCGACGTACCCCGTCGATATGATCTGGTCGTCCCGCACGATGATGGCCCCGATGGCCCGGCGAAAGCACGTGCTCCGCTTTGAGACCTCTTTGGCGATGCCCAGGTAGTACAGGTCCTTGGTCGTTCGTGGCGGCGTCATGCGACCTCCTCGAGCTTGCGGTGGAATTCGGCCAGGGTCCCCTCGTTGATGATGAGCCTGTCGGCCGCGGCCAGGCACGCCTCGAGCTGCTGGCCCGTCGCCCCGCCGGCCCGCTCCTGGCCCTCTTTTCTGCGGAAGGCCTCGAGATCGGTCGCCGACTCGTCCCGGCCGCGGGCGGCCACCCGGGAGAACCTCAAGGCGACCGGCGCGTCGATGGCCAGCAGCACGAATCCGTCCTGCCGGCGCAGGAAATCGATCTCGCTCGTGTTCCGGATGCTGTCGATGACCGCCCGCCCTTTCCCGCCGACCTTGTCCATCGTCCGCCGGGCCAGAACGTCGGCGCCGAAGCGCGCCCGGAGCTCGTTGCCCGTTCGGATGAGATCGTCCCGGCTCACCGGCTCGGCCCGGCGCTCGAGCTCCTCCCGGATGACGTCCGAGAGGGAATAGCAGGCGTAGCCCTTGACCGCGAAGTACGCGGCGGCCTCGCCCTTGCCGGCCCCGTTGGTCCCGGTCAGGCCGATGAGCCGCGGCGGCGTCTTCATTTTTTCAGGATCCTCGGCCGCTTTCCGCTCAGCCCGCCCGCTCCGTCTCCGCCCGCCGGGCCTTCTCCTTGCCCCGCCCGACGACGAGCGCGATCAGGATGCCGAGACCGTACAGGACCAGCATCGGGATGGCCACAATGCTCTGGGTGATGACGTCCGGCGTGGGCGTGATCACGGCGGCGATGACGAAGATGAGGAGCACGGCGTACTTGAAGTTCCTGATCATCCAGCGGGCCGTGATGAGACCCATCTTGGCCAGGAAGAAGACGAGCGTCGGCAGCTCGAAGACGAGGGCGATCCCGAGGAGGACCTTCAGGGCGAAGCCGAAGTATTCGTCGACCTTGATGACCGGCTGGAAGTCGCGGCCGAGGGTCAGGAAGAAGCGGCAGGCCCAGGGGAAGACGAGGAAATAGCCGAAGGCCGCGCCGAGGGCGAAGAAGAAGGTCGTCATGAGTACGAAGGGGATGGCGTACTTCTTCTCCTTCTGGTAGAGGCCCGGCGCGACGAAGTACCAGATCTGGAGGAAGACGAACGGCGACATGACGAAAAGAGAGGCCATGAAGGCCACCTTCATATAGAGCATGAAGGGCGCGGTCAGGCCCGTGAAGGCGAGCTTGGTCCCCGCGGGCAGGTACTGGGTCACGGGGCGGGCCAAGAGGTTGTAGATGTCCTTGGCGAAGATCCAGCCCGGGACGAAGCCGATAAAAAGGGCGATGGCGGAGTAGAAGAGCCGCTTCCGGAGATCCTCCAGATGCTCGAGGAAGGTCATCTCGTCAGGTGACTTTCGGCCCTTCCCCGTGCTCATCTTTCTCAGTGTCCTTGGTGATATCGTCCGTAAAGGTCTTGACTTCGGACTTGATGCCGTCGACGCCCGCCTGGATGTCCTTGCGGATGTCCTTGATCTCCGACGCTTCGATCTCCTCCTCGATCCGCCCCTTGATCTCCTCGGAGGTCTTCTTGAACTCCCGGAGGGCCTTGCCGACCGAACGGCCGATTTCGGGGAGCTTCTTGGGGCCGAAAACGAGCAGAGCGATGACGAAGATCATGATGAGTTCCGTTGGCCCGATGCTGCCGAACATGGATCGTCTCGCGGCGATATTATAGCACGGCCTCGCCCCTCTGGGAAACCGGCTTTACAGCGGGGGCGGCGGATGGTAAAATTAGCGGGATGTGAGGTCTATGAAAAAAATCCTGCTTCCCCTGGTTCTCGCGATGCTGGTGCTCCTTCCGACCCTGTCCCGGGACGAGGACCTCTGGTCGGCCGCCGAGAGCAAGACCCGGGCCATCGCCGGCCTTCTCGAGGAGAGCTACTACAAGCCGCTCGAAGAGGAGGCCCTGGCCGTGGCTTCGATCAAGGGGACCCTTGACACACTCGACCCCCATTCCTATTTCCTCGACCCCTCGAGCTTCTCCCGGATGCGAGAGGACTATACGGGCAAGTATTACGGCGTGGGCCTGCAGATCCAGAAGCAGGGCGACAACATCGTCGTCATCGCGCCCATCGAGGGCGGCCCGTCCTACCGGCTGGGGATCCAGCCCGGGGACGTGATCTCGCGCATCAACGGCGAGTCGACGGCGCCCATCTCGAGCTACGACGCCATGCAGAAGCTCCGCGGCGAAAAGGGGACAAAGGTCACCATCACCTTCGCCCGCGAGGGAGCCGGCAAGCCGTTCGACCTGACCATCACCCGCGAGGAGATCCCGCTCCTGAGCGTGCCCTACGCCTTCGTCCTCGACGGCGGCGTCGGCTATATCTACGTCCGGAATTTCGGTGAGGAGACCCCCCGAGAGCTCGAGGACGCCCTGGCCAAGCTCACGGCCCAGGGCATGAAGAGCCTCCTCCTCGACCTGCGCCTGAACACGGGCGGCGCTCTGGCCGCCTCGATCGAGATCTCCGACCTGTTCCTCCCCAAGGGCTCGCTCATCGTCTCGACAAAGGGCCGCAATCCGGCCTTCGACCGGGAATTCCGGGCCTATACGGACGATCAATACGAAAAGCTCCCGCTCGTCATCCTCATCGACCAGGGCACGGCCAGCGCCTCCGAGATCGTCAGCGGCGCGGTCATGGACCACGACCGGGGCCTGGTCGTCGGCGAGGACTCCTGGGGCAAGGGGCTCGTCCAGCAGGTCTTCTCGCTGGCCCCGGACATGGCCGTCGCGCTGACCGTGGCCAAGTACCTGACCCCGAGCGGGCGGTCGATCCAGCGCGACTACAGCCAGCTCGACGAATACCTGATGAGCAAGCGCGCTCCCGAAAACACCCGCGAGGTCCGCTACACCGATCACGGCCGCAAGGTCCTCGGCCAGGGCGGCATCACGCCCGATTACCCCGTCGAATCCAATCTCAAGCCGCTCACGGCGCGGCTCCGCGTCAGCGGAACATTCTTCGCCTATGCCCGGAAGCTCGTTCAGCACCAGACCGACCTGGGCCGGAAGCTCGTTCTGCCGCAGGAGCCCAAGGAAACAGGGCCGGCCGCCGCGGGCAAGATCCAGATCGGCGCCACATTCGTTGTCAACGACGCCGTCGTCACCGACTTCCGCAAGTACCTGGAGTCCCGACAGGTCGCCACCGAAGAGCCCGCTTTCCGGGAGGCCGAGCCGGAGATCCGGCGCGAGCTCGAACGCGAGATCGCCGGGGCCATCTGGGGCCTCGACATCGGGATCAAAGTCGCCAGGGAAAGCGACCCTGTCGTCATGAAGGCGATCGAGGTCCTGCCCGAAGCGGCCAAGCTCCTCGACACCGTGAAGTAGGCCGTGCCGCCGGGAACGCGGCCGGACCGAGGGGGCAGGGAAAGGAGACCGGAATGAAGATCGCTCTCGCCTCCGACCATGCCGGCTACGAGCTTAAGGCGGGCATCGCCGAATATCTCCGCAGCGACAACTTCCCCTTCGAGGACTTCGGCTGCGGGCCCGGGGAAACCGTGGATTACGTCGAATACGGCGCCAAGGGCGCCCGGGCCGTCGTCGCGGGCGACTGCGACCGGGCCATCCTCATCTGCGGCACGGGCCTCGGCATGGCCATCGTGGCCAACAAGTTCAAGGGCCTGCGGGCCACGCCCTGCTCCGTCGAATACGCCGCCGAGGTCAGCCGCGCCCACAACGACTCGAACTGCCTGACCCTGGGCGGCCGGACCCACACCCTGGATATCGCCGTTCGTCTCGTCCGGATCTGGCTCGAGACGCCCTTCGAGGGCGGCCGGCACGCGCGAAGGGTCCAGATGATCCGCGATCTCGAAAACGAGAATTTCAAATAAGGAAGGGTTCCATGCTGCCATTCGCCGAAAAAGCCAAAGACCTGGCCGCCCGCACCGAGCGGAACAGCGCCTGGCGTCAGAGAGACTGCTTCAACCTCATCCCGTCGGAGTCGACGCCTTCGCTCCTCGTCAAGATGTGCGAGATCGCCGACCCGTCCGGCCGCTACGCCGAGCACCGGACGATGAAGGGCGACGAGATCTATTTCTATCAGGGAACGGACTTCGTCCGCGATGTCGAGATCGAATGCCAGAAGGAGATGGCGGCCTTTTTCGGGTGCACCGACATCGAGCTCCGGCCGATCAGCGGCCAGATGGCCAACGAGGTCGTTTTCAAGGGCCTCGTCAAGTTCATCAACCGCGGCCGGGCCGAGGGTCAGCTTTCGCGCCGCATGCGATTGGTCCTCAACAATGAGCTCATCTACGGCGGGCACCTCAGCGCCCAGCCGATGGGGGCCCTCTTCAACTTCGTCGAGGAAGACCCCCTGACGGGCAAGGAGCAGGTCGTCAATTTCCCCGTTCGCAAGGACAATCCGTACAAGCCCGACCTCGACGCCCTGGCCGCGATCCTGGAATCCCACAAGCCCGAGCTTGTCGTCTTCGGCAAGAGCATGTTCCTCTATCGCGAACCGGTCAAGTTCGTGGCCGACATCGTCCGCGGCTGGAAGGACAGGCCGGTCCTGATGTACGACATGGCCCACGTCCTCGGCCTCTACGGGGCCTTCCAGGCCCCCTTCGAGGAGGGCGCGGACGTCGTCACTGGGAGCACCCACAAGACCTTCTTCGGGACGCAGCGCGGCGTCGTCGCCGGGAACATTCCGAAGGGCTCGCCCTTAAGGCCCCTCTGGATTGAGATCAAGGGCCGCGCCTTCCCCGGGTCGACGAGCAACCATCACCTCGGGACGCTCCTGGGGCTCCTCATGGCCTCGTACGAGATGAATGCCTTCAAGCAGCCCTTCCAGAACCAGGTCCGGGCCAACGCCAAGGCGCTGGCCAAGGCCCTCCACGAGCACGGCATCCCGGTCGAAGGCGACCCGGCCGACGGGTACACGGAAACGCACCAGGTCATCATCCGAGTCAGGCCCTTCGGACCGGGCATGGAGATCGCCCGGCGCCTCGAGACGAGCAATGTCCTGACCAACTACCAGGCCCTTCCCGACGACGCCACTTTCCTCGAATCGAGCGGCATCCGCCTCGGCGTCCAGGAGATGACCCGGTTCGGCATGGTCGAGAAGGACTTCGACACCCTGGCCGGCCTGATGAGCGACATCATCATCCGCAACAAGCCGGCCGGCGTCGAAGTGGCCCGCTACCGCAAGAACTTCCTGACCATGGGCTTCACGCTGCCGCCGGCCGAGGCCATGCCCCTTGCCGCGCGGATCCTCGCGGGCATCTTCCCCGACACGGGCTACGCGGCCCAGTTCGTCGAGAACCTCCGCCGGGTGACCGGGGCCTGACGATGAAGGTCCTGATCGTCGGCTCCGGCGGCCGCGAGCATGCCCTGGCCTGGCGGATCTCCAAGAGCCCGCGCGTCGAGAAGATCTTCTGCGCGCCGGGCAACGGCGGGACGCGGCTTGTCGCCGAGAACGTGCCCTTGGCCGATACGGACATCGCCGGGCTGGCCGATTTCGCCGAGCGGGAGAAGATCGGATTGACCGTCGTCGGGCCCGAGATCCCGTTGACCATGGGCATCGTCGA
>JADGNU010000208.1 GCA_017883305.1 Candidatus Aminicenantota bacterium
GGCGGCGAGGACGGCCTGTTCAAGACGACCGACGGCGGCAAGACCTGGACACCCATCAATAACGGCCTTCCGGACACGAATTTCACGGGACGCATCGGCATCGACCTCTGCCGGACGAAGCCGTCGACCCTCTACGCGTACGTCGACAACCACGCGCCGGGCGCGGAGCCCAAGCCGGGCGAAAAGGACGCTTATGGCCGGCCGGCCCAGCGGGGCATCATCGGCGCCGAGGTCTACCGCTCCGACGACGCCGGCGCGAGCTGGCGCAAGGTCAGCCCGCCCGGCATGGACCGGTTCGGCGGCACCTACGGCTGGGTCTTCGGCCAGATCCGCGTCGACCCCAACGACCCGGAGACCTCCTACATCATGGGCGTGCCCTTCAGCGTCTCGACCGACGGCGGCAAGACCTACAAGACCCTGCGCACGAGTCCGGGCGGCGACAACCACGCCCTGTGGATCGACCCAGCCAACTCGAGCTACCTGATCAAGGGCTTCGACCAGGGCGTCGCCGCCTCCTATGACAAGGGCCTGAACTGGCGCTACTTCCAGAAGGAGATCAACGTCTGCCAGTTCTTCAACCTCAACTACGACATGGCCACGCCGTTCAAGGTCTACGGCTCGATGCAGGACCACGGCAGCTTCCGCGGCAAGGTCGACCTCGGCGCCGGCCGCGACAAGATCCCGGCCCAGGACTTCGAGGGCGCGCCGGGCGGCGAGGGCTCGAATCACTTCATCGACCCCTCCAACCCGGACATCGTCTACTCGGCCGGCTTCTATGGGACGATCTCCCGGGCCGAGTACGACAAGCCCGGCCCGTTCCCCGGCTACCCTTTCACGAAAGAGCTCTTGCCGGTCCTCTACGAAAACGAGGCGCCCCTGCGCGGCCAGTGGCTGGCCCCGTTCATCCTTTCCCCGCACAGTCCGAACATCCTCTACCATGGCATGCAGTACGTCTTCCGGTCGCTCGACCGGGGCGATACCTGGGAAAGGATCAGTCCCGATCTGACGACCAACGACCCGGCGACGCGCGGCGACATCCGCTACCAGACGCTCTTCACCATCTCCGAGTCGCCCCTCAAGTACGGACTCGTCTACGCCGGGACGGACGACGGTCGCCTCTGGGTGACCAAGGACGGCGGCAAGTCCTGGCAGGAGATCACGGCCGGACTCGCCCCGGGCAAGTGGATGTCGCGGGTCGTCGCCTCGGCCTATCAACTGGGCACGGTCTATCTCTCCCAGAACGGCAAGCGCGACGACGACTTCACGCCCTACGTCTGGAAATCGACCGATTACGGCAAGACTTGGACGAGCCTCGCCAAGGGCATCCCGGTCGGGCCGGTGAACGTCATCCGCGAGGACCCGGTCAACGAGAACATCCTCTACGTCGGGACCGACATGGGCGTCTACGTCACGACCGACGGCGGCAAGACCTGGATGGTCCTCGGCGGAAACCTCCCGACGGCCTACGTCCACGACCTGATCGTCCACCCGAGGGACAACATCATTGTCATCGCCACCCACGGCCGGGGCATGTGGGCCATGGACGCGGACAAGGTCAACAACCGGTTGGCCCGGAGGCGGTTCGATTTCGAGGACTGAGATCGGCGACAGTCCGGGCCTTTCGGCGAGATCCGCGGCGCCGTCCCGGACGTACGTCCTCGACGGCGTCGGCCCCGTCCTTTTCGTAAAGACCAGGCGGGCCCGCCATATCTCCCTGACCGTGCGGGCCTCCCGCGGCGTCCGCGTCGCCGTCCCCTGGCGGGTGTCTTTTGAGGACGCGCGGCGGATCGCCCTCACCAAGGCGGCCTGGATCCGGCGGACGATGGCCCACGTCGAGCGCGCCCGGGGCCGCTGCCGCGAGTCGGTCCTCGCGGCCGAAGCGCTTGATCGCCGTGCCTCCAGGGCCGTCCTCGCTGGACGCCTGGACGCCCTGGCCCGTGAGCACGGCTTCGTCCCCGGGCGCCTGAGTGTCCGCCGCCAGGGGACGCTCTGGGGCAGCGCCTCGCGCACGGGGCGCATCCAGCTCAACGCCCTCCTGGCGGTCGTGCCGCCGGACCTGGCCGATTATGTCATCCTCCATGAGCTCGTCCACACCCGCGTTCGGGGCCACGGCCGGGCCTTTTGGTCGGAGATGGAGCGGCGCATGCCGGACGCCCGGCGCCGCCAGACCCGCCTCAGGGAGTATTCCCTGGCGCTGTTTTGATCTCGCCCGCGGCCGGCCGCAGAAGGGTGGTTTGACAGACGTCCTTCTTCGTGTAATATTATTTCTTCCTGCCTGGCCGCCCATCTGCGAAGGAGAGAGTGTCATGGGGGATCGTTTTTCGACAAGAAGGACTTGGCTTCCCATTTTGATCGCCGCCGGGTTCGTCCTGGTCCAGACGACAGGCCGGACCCAGGACCGGGCCGGCAAGGCCGGCCCCCCGGAATTGACGAAAGCGCCCATCTCCCGGCCTGATGTCCGCGGAGAGGACGAGGGCCTTCGCCGGCTGGGCGCGGAGCTGAAGCACTTCCGGACGATCGGGGACCTGGCGAGCGCCGCCAAGGTTTTCGCCCAGATGTTCCCTCCTGACGCCGTCCCCGATCCCGCGGCCGCGCTCAAGATCGGCGCTTCCGCCCGGTCGAACCGGGTCGAAGGAGCGCCCGGGAACATCAAGGACACCGGCTCGAGCGAGAGAACGATCCCCGTATTCTTCTCGCCGGAAGACGAGGTGAACCCGGCCGCCGAAACCTGGAACTCGAACCAGGGGGATTGGGCCCTCTTCTCGGCCGCCGAGCAATGGGCGGGCGGCCAGCCCAGCGATATCCGCATCCGGAAGAGCTCCGACCGCGGCCTGACCTGGACCGAGACGATGGTCGTCGGAGACGGTCGGCCCTGGACTCAGCCGTCGTTGCGGCAGGTCTCGGACCAAGCCTTAGGAATGGCCTTCGTGAGAGAGTGGGACGGCGGGGACGGCGACGTCTTTTTCGCCCGGCTCTCCGAAGACCTGACGACGGACGCCGAGTTCCCGGTCACGCTCGGTCAAGCCGATCAGCGGAATCCGTCTTTGGCCACCGACTTCCGGTCGTATGCCGCTCCCTACCTCTATGTGGTCTATGCCGAATCGGAAGGTCTGACGCGCTCGGTCAAGTTCAGTGTCAGTCCTGACGCCGGGGTGACCTGGACCCAGCCCCTGACGATCGGCTCCTTCTCCAGCCCGGACGGCCCCGATATCCAGACAGCCATCGCCTATGACCCGGACCGGAACACCCTCCACGTCGCCTTCTCCTGGCCCCAAAGCCAGGCCTCGGGCATTGCGGTCGCGTCCTCGACGACGTTCGGCGCGAGTTGGTCCCGGCCCATCTTCATCACCCCCGAAGACACCATGTTCGATTCCTCGCCCAAGATCGCGGCGAAGAAAGGCACGGTGCTGGTCGTCTATGAACACGGGACCTCCGACGGCCGAGCGGACATCGGGCTGAGCGGCTCGTCCGACTCGGGAAAAAGCTGGACATCGGGCGGCAGTCTGGCCGCCACCGCGGCCGTGGAGAGATTCCCGGACATCCGGGCCGCGGACGGGACCGGCGCGCCCAAGTTTTTCGCATCCTATGTCGAAGCGGGCACCAAGGTTCATGTGCTGAGCCGGGACGGCGTCGGGCCCGGCACCTGGACCACGGAATGGACCTCCGAAACCGACGGCGGGCTCATCGAATCCGGGCCGGTCGTCGTCACGCCTCTCCCCGCTGCGGACGGCAACAGTTCGGCCGGCGTTTTCTGGGCCGGCAGGGATCCGGACTCCGACATTCGCTTCGGCTCGGTCCGCCTCCTCGCCCTGGCCGACGTCGACGTGACGCCGCCGAACCGGGACGTTCCTCGCACCTCGGGCTCGACCACGTTCGCCGTGGACAAGACGGGTCCGGGACACGTGGACTGGACGGCCGCCGTCACAGCGGGCGGAAGCTGGCTCTCCATCCGATCGGGCTCGAGCGGCAGAGACGCCGGGACGATCGTCGTCGAATATGACAGGAATACGACCGCCGATACCCGCGTCGGATCCATCCAGGTGACGCCCGCCGAGATCACCAGCCCTCTCGTCACCGTCACCGTGACCCAGGCGGGCGAGGCCGCACTCGAAGTGACGCCGGCCGACGGACTGCTGTCGACGGGACCCGAAGGGGGCCCCTTTGTGCCGGCGAGCATGGATTACACGCTTCAGAACGTCGGCGGGACCGCGCTCTCCTGGACGGTTTCGGAGAACCGGTCCTGGCTCACGGAATCCCCTTCCTCCGGGACCCTCGACCCCGGCGCTTCGACGACGGTCACCCTCTCGTTCACCGCGTCCGCGAACAGCCTGAACGCGGGCATCTACAATGGGACGGTGAACTTCACGAACACCACGAACGGCGTCGGTACCACGACCCGAGCGGCCCGGCTGACGGTCTCCACGGCTCCGGGGAGCCTGTCCGTGACGCCCACGGAGGGCCTCGTCTCCACAGGTCTCATCGGAGGGCCGTTCACGCCGTCGAGCCAGGCTTACACGCTGCGGAACTCCGGGTCGACGTCGATCCATTGGACGGCGGCCAAGACGGAGGCCTGGACGACGCTGTCCGCGGCCTCCGGCACGCTGAACGCCGGTGCGTCGACGACCGTCACCGTCTCGATCGACGCGGCGGCCGATGTCCTTGCGGCCGGGACCCATCACGACACGGTCATCTTCACGAACACGACCAACGGAAGTGGCGACACGACCCGGCCCGTGACCTTGACGGTGTCCGCACCCCCGGGCGTCCTCTCGGTGACGCCGGTCGAAGGGCTCACGTCGACGGGCCCCGTGGGCGGGCCGTTCTCGCCCTCGAGCCGGACCTACACGCTCCAGAACTCGGGGGACACCACGTTGTCCTGGACGGCCTCGAAAACGCAGACTTGGACGAGCCTGTCGGCTGCCTCCGGGAATCTGGCCCCGGGGGCCACGACCTCGGTCACGGTGTCGTTCAACAGTGCGGCTAATGCCCTTGCGGCCGGGAGTTACAGCGATACGGTCAGCTTCGTCAATACGACGAGCGGGAACGGCAATACGGTCCGGCCGGTCGCGCTGACGGTCGAGGACAGACCCGCCTTGACCGTCACCCCGACGAGCCGTGACGTGTCCTTCAGCGCCGGCACGACGACATTCGAA
>JADGNU010000209.1 GCA_017883305.1 Candidatus Aminicenantota bacterium
AAGATGCCGAGGACGGTGAAAGTGAGGAGAAGCCAGGGCGCCGTGCCGAGCCAGCGGTCAAGCAGGTAGCCGAAGAACAGGCCGACGGCGATCGAGGATGGCAGGATCAGGGCGATCGAGCTCAGCTCGGCCAGCCGCCGCATGTCCGGACGCCGCGGTTTCTCGTCCGTCATGAGGTCCTCGGGTGCCCGGCGGCCGGCAACTCATCCGCGCCGCCGGGTTTGGACGCCCAAGCCCCGCCCTCGTTGATAAGCGCATTCCAGCCGAAACCGAAGCCGAAGGCCAGACAGAAGAGCTTGAACAGGGCCTCGAACGTCTGTCCGTCCGCGCCGGCGTCGAACTTGGGAAAGATGGTCAGGGTCAGGATGAGGCCTATGGCCAACGAGGCCAGGGCGGAATAGACGTAGCGGCGGCTGAAACCGCGGACCTCTCCTTCCTTCACCTTCCGCAGCCAGGGCAGGATCGTCCGGGCCAGGATGCCGAAGAGCAGGCCGAGGAGCTTGATCAGGAATTCTGGCGACATCGCGCTTTCCCTCCCGTCGCGCGGCGCGTTCCGGGCCTATTCTCAAAGAAGCCGGTCGAGATGTCAAGGAGCCCGGCGCCCAGGCGAACTCACAGAATATAATACGGATGGCACGGATTTCGTTCATGCCCCGGAAACCGCCCGAACATGCTATAATCAGCCTTATGCCGCCCGAAAGGACCGATGCCGTCGAGGAACGCATCCTGAGGCGGATCCCTGTCGAGATCATCGTCCTTGCGGCCGCGCTGGGCCTCGCAGCCGGCCTCATTCTCGATCCGATGACCGGCCTGTTCTTTTTCGCCGGCGGCGTCTTTTCGGCCCTCGGCTTCGTCTGGCTCAAGCAATCCCTGACTCGTCTTCTCTCGAGGGAAAAAAAGGGCGCGCTCCGCTCGGGGATCCTGATCTATGTCCTCCGCCTGGTGTTGATTTGCTCCGTCTTTTTCCTTATAATCCTCGTCTATCCGAAGAAGATCATCGCCTTCGTCGCCGGCTTTTCCTCGGTCATCCCGGTCGCGCTGGCTGAGGGCATCCGGGGTCTTCTTCTCATGAGAACATGGAAGGATTAGAGCACAGCCTCTGGATCGTCGACGCCTTCAACCGCGTCTTCGGCCCGCCCCTGGCCCTCGTTCTCGGCTTCGTCGGCATCAAGGTCCCCGACCCGCTCCATGCGGTCCCCGATTACCTGGTCATGGTCATCATCGTGGCCGTCCTGATCGTCGTTCTCCTCGGTCTGGCCTCGCGGAAGCCGGCCCTGGTCCCCCGCCGCCGGCAGAACATCGCCGAGATGATCGTCCAGATGTTCGAGGGCATCATCGTCGACATCGTCGGCCCCGAGGGCCGCAAGTACCTGCCGGTCATCGGCACCGTCGGGATCTTCATATTCTCCTGCAACATGATCGGCCTCATCCCCGGCTTCATGTCGCCGACGAGCAAGCTCAACGTCACGATCGGATGCGCCCTGGTCGTCTTCTTCTACTACCACGCCCAGGGCGTCAAAGCCCAGGGGCTGAAATATTTCAAGAGCTTCATAGGCCCCATCCCGGTCCTGGCCCCGCTGATGATCCCAATCGAGATCATCAGCCACTTCTCGCGGCCGGTCTCCCTGTCGATGCGGCTTTTCTGCAACATCTTCGCCGAGGAGCTGCTCATCCTGATCATGGCCTCGATCATCCCCTTTTTCCTGCCCCTGCCGTTCATGGCCGTGGCCATCTTCACGTCCGCCATCCAAGCCTTCGTCTTCGTCCTTCTATCCTGCATCTATCTATCCGGGGCCGTCGCCCACGAAGAAGAGCATTAAATGAAAAGGAGTCCCGTCATGTCCAAGAAACTCAAAGCCCTGAGCCTTCTCATCTTCGCCGTCGCCCTGATGACCCTGCCCGTGCTGGCCCAGGGGACGATCCCGGCCACCGCGCCCGCCCAGGATCGCGCGGATCTGTTCAAGGTGTCCCTCATCGTCGGCGGGGCCATCATCACCCTGGCCGTGATCGCCGGGGCTTTCTGCCAGGCCAAGGCCATTAGCGCCGGGTGCGAAGGGATTTCCCGGAATCCGGCCGGCGCGCCGCACATCCGCTTCCTGCTCCTGCTCGGCCTGGTCCTCATCGAGACCCTGGTCATCTACGCGTTGCTCATCACCATCATCATCCTGATGGTCCAATGGGGGAATTACATCCCCAAGGTCTAGCGGGGCCGGAACCCGGAGCGTATGGCACTTCCGACGCTTTCGCTCGTCACCGCGTCTTTCAAGCGGTTCAACGGGGACAAGTGTTGGACGTCGGCCATCGTCATCTCTTATTTTGCTTTGCTCTGCAGCGTCCCCCTCATCGCCCTGTTCTTCACCATCGCCGGGCGTTTTCTGGGCAACACGGAGATGGCCCTGCGAAGCCTCAATATCTTCACCGACGAGTTCTTTGCCAAGCTCGACCCGAGCTTCTTCAAGGGTCTCGGGGACCTGTCGAGCCCGGGCCTTCAGTTGGGGCTGTTCGGCGTCATCGGCTCGCTCGTCTCGGCCAGCTTCCTCTTCTCGACCCTTATCACGACGATCAACCAGATCTTCCGGACGAAGTACCACCGGTCCTTTTTCTACGACCGGCTGATCGAATTCCTGATGATGGCCGTCGTCGGCATCTTCATGCTCTTCTCGCTGGCTATGACGGCCGTCTGGACCGCGTTCGGCCAGAGCCTCCAGAAGAGCGAGCTCGTCCGGGCCACCCTGAATCCCGAGGCCTTGGCGATCATCAACAACGTCTTTTTGATATATCTCATCCCTTACGCCTTGACCTTCCTGATGTTCTTCATCCTTTACAAGTTCATCCCGGAGGTCAAGGTCCACACCCGGGCGGGGATCATCCCGGCCGCGGTCGCCGCCCTGCTTTTCGAGGTCTTCAAGCGGGCTTTTGCCTTTTACGTCGTCCACTTCTCGGCGATCGGCATCGTCCTGAGCAAGATCCTTCAGGGCACGCTGACCTCGGTCCTCTTCTTTCTGCTTTGGATCTCATCGTCGATGATCATCCTGCTCTGGGGGGCGGAGCTCGCCGCCGTGCTCAACGAGAAATATGATGCCGCGGCGGCGGCGAAGGCGCAGAAAGCTCCCTTGCCGGCCGCTAAGCCGGTTTGATTTCAGATGTGCTTGGCGATGCGCTCGAGAAGCTTGGCTTTGGATTCTACGCCCACCGGCGGGAAGCGGAGTCCCCGAAGCGACCATCAGAAGCGCAACGGAGCGGCTCGGAGGAGCGCTTCTGGGAAGACATCTTAGAAGAGCCCTCGGCCCATCAGATATGTTTGCTGATCAGTTCGGTCAGTTTGGCCTTGGGCAGAACTCCCACCACTTTTTCAGCTAATTGGCCGCCCTTGAACAGGATCAGGGTCGGGATGGCCATGACGCCGTAGGTCTGGGCGGATTGGCCGTTCTCATCGACGTTCATCTTGACGACTTTGAGCTTGCCCTTGTGGGCCTCGGCGATCTCGTCGACGACGGGTCCGATGATCCTGCAGGGGCCGCACCAGGGGGCCCAGAAATCGACCAGGACGGGGAGGTCGGATTTGAGGACCTCGGCGTCGAACGTGGCGTCAGTTCCGGTGACTATAGCGTCGGACATGGTAGCTCCAATCCTTAATGTTTTATAGTATATGGGCGAAAACCCATGATAGCGGCCGGCCCGGGAGTTGTCAAACCAAGGGCCAGTCCCGACCCCGGGGAGGGGCAGGTCCGGAGGCTGTCAAGTTACACGATCTTGATCCGGGAAGCGACGTCCAAAAAGAATTCCTTCGACCAAATCGCCAAGGATGCGGCGTCCTTCACGAAAGGCTCGACCTCCCGCCGGATCTGGTCGATGTCCACCTTGTCGATCCTCCGCGCCAGCAGGTCCCGCAAGTCCCCTGCCGTCAATGGGGCCGGCCCATCCCAGTGCCCCGTCTGGCGCATCCTCTGCTCGAGGTGGGCGAGATGCAGCTCGGGATGATAGGCGGCGAACCAGACAAGATCGTACCAGTCCCGGCCCTTGACCCGGCTCTTCCATTCGCGGCAGAGAACGGCGTGCATCTTGCCGGCAAAAAGATCGGGCAGGCTGAATGTCCTGACTGCGAACGGGACCGGCCGGAGGAGGTATCGCGTCTCCGTCGAGAACCCCGGTGGCGGATCGGTGTCGATCTCCAATCTGATCTTCAGCGCTTGGTTCCGAGGGACCTGCTGGACGAGGCTCTTATCGAACTCGACCGTGATCATCCGGGTCCGTGTGTCCGCCTTGAGGAAGGCGGACTGGATGGCCGCTCCGGCCGGCTTGGCCCGGCTCTCGACCTCGACGGCAAACCCGAAGGACGCGAGCTCTCTCTTCAGAGCTTCGCTATAGCCGGCCAAGTCGAAACTCCCGCTCTTCTCCAGGAGCGAGAAATCAAGGTCCCCGGAGAATCGATCAAGCCCGTAAAGCACCCGGAGCGCCGTGCCCCCATAGAAGGCGGCCTTTTCGAAGAACTTGCTCCTCCAGAGGCCGAGAAGCGCGATCTCCTGCATGACCTCTCTGAGGGCCCTCAGGGAATCTTCGAGCGCGCGGATTTCATAGGTGGCCAGCATCTGACGGATGGCCTCGTTCATTGGGAGTCACCTCTCTGGACCTTTGCAGCCTTCTCAGATATCCGCCAAGGCGCCTGAGCCTCAAGGAGCGGTATCGCCCGGCGAACTCGTCGACCCTCTCGGCAGACATGGAGCGGATAGTGCCCGGGTCGATCCTCAGGTCCTCTTCGAGGAACCGGCCCATCTCCCCGATCGACGCGATGCAGGGGCCGCGCACCGAAACGATCTTATCGGCCAGGGCCTTTTCGGGAGTGGCGATCAGGAACGCCTGGTCGTGTTCCACTTCCACGCGGGCCATGCCGGCCCCATAGGCCCCAGATGGTATCCTCCGATAAACGAAGAGGCCCACCGGCGTGCTGAACCTGCGCGGGCGATTCGGAGTGACCGACGTCAGCGCCTCGACCCTCTCCGGGATAAGCCCGTAGTAGGCGAGCGCATAATCAAGAGAGACATAGGAGGGGCCATAAACGAGATTGGCCAACAACTCCTTCGAATAAGGGTACCTTCTGAACTTTTCCCCAAAAACGTACAATCCCTTCTTGACCCGGATGAT
>JADGNU010000210.1 GCA_017883305.1 Candidatus Aminicenantota bacterium
GTGCCGGACGAAGAGTCTCTTGCTCGAGTCCCGGCCCGGGCGCGTCATCACGCCGCTCGACTCGACCCACAAAGCGGTTCTGATGGCCATCGAGCGCGGCAAGCTCCAGAACCTGATCTTCGACAACCAGGCGCTCGCGAGCCACCGGGCCATGGCCGCGGTCCTCGGGGTCATCCTCAGGCTTCCGCCGGTCAAGCAGGCGCTGGCCAGCAAGCAGATGAAATCCCGCTATCTCGAGACCCTGATCGCCCGGCTCAAGGTCTGATCCCCCTCGCCTCCTGCAAAAAAGGAGCGCCTCACCCCGCGGGAGGTGAGGCGTTATAGGAGGTAACGAGAAATTCGGAGACCGGGACGGACCTAAAATCCGATGCCGACCAGGGCCATGATCGACCTGTTCTTGATGGAGTTGCCTGCCGCAGGGTCCTTCATGATATTGGCCAGGCCGAGGTTATAGCGCCCTTCGACGGTGATCGAGACGCCGGGCAGCCGGAAGGCCAACCCCGCGCCGCCGACCGCGCCGTAATCGTATTTCTGCATTTCCGGGCCGAGGTCCGTCGTGTCCGTCACGCCGTCCACGACCATGACGCCTCGGGCTTTGAGCAGGTAGGCGCCGTAAGCGCCGACCGCAATGAACGGGCGCAAGGGTCCGGCCGGGATGACGTTGAGCTTGAGCAGGACCGGGACCTGAATATAGTCGGATCGGTACTGCAGGCTATCTTCGCCCTCCTCGTACTTTGCCCCCACCCGGGTGTAGAGGACTTCCGGCTGAATGGAGATGAGGCCCAGGTTGATGTCGAAGTAGATGCCACCGACGACCGCGGGCAGATACCCGAACGTGAACGGCGGGGGCTCACTCGACTTCAACTCGAACTTCGACCAGGAATAGCCGCCCTTGATGCCGACACCGGCGCTTAGCGTTTGGGGGACGAGCGCCGCCACGCACAGAGCGGCGAGGACCACGAGCATTGTCTTTTTCATGACGCCTCCTAGAAAGAATTGATTTCACCCCAGTTTAGATCGGCGGCCGGAGCGGTCCATCATCCTTTCGGGGGGAATCCGGGGTGACATTTAGCCCTTCGGCCTCACCTTGGCAGGGGAGGAGCCGGTTGACCGGTCCCGAACCCGCATGTTATATACGGAAGAAGAGAGATGTGACATGGACCTTCTCATCCTCAAGGATCTCGTCGTCGTCCTGGCAGCCTCGGTCCTCATCATCTACGTCTGCCACAAGCTCAAGTTGCCCTCCGTCGTCGGCTTTCTACTGACCGGCGTCCTGATCGGCCCCGGGGGCCTCTCCTTGGTCAAGAACGGCGGAACGGTCAGGACCCTGGCCGAGATCGGCGTCGTCATGCTGCTCTTCACCATCGGCCTCGAGTTCGAGCCGGCCCGGCTCAAGCGGATCCGCCGGAACTTCCTCATGGGAGGGAGCCTCCAACTGGGGCTGACGATCGTCGTCTGCGTCGCTATCCTGACCGGCGTCCTGGGTCTGAGCTTCAGGGAAGCCCTGTTTTACGGATTCCTGATCTCGCTCAGCAGCACGGCGGTCGTGCTCAAGATCCTGGGCGATCGCGGCGAGACCGACTCTCCCCAGGGACGCATCTCCCTCGGCATCCTGATCTTCCAGGACCTGGCCATCGTGCCCATGATCGCCCTCGTCCCGGTCCTGGTCAATGCGGGCACCGTTTCGGCGGTCGCGATCGCGGTGCGCTTCGCGCTGAGCGCGGCGGCTGTGGCCGGGGTCTTTGTCCTGGCCCGCTTCCTGATGCCGTTCGTCCTCAACGTCGTCGTCAGGACGCGCGTCCGGGAGGTCTTTCTCATCGCTACGCTCTTCCTCTGCCTGGGCATGGCCCTGTTGACATCCTCTCTCGGGCTGTCGCTCGCCCTGGGCGCGTTTCTCGCCGGGGTGCTGCTGGCAGAATCCGCTTACAGCCACCAGGTCGTCTCCGACATCCTGCCCTTCAAGGACGTTTTCAATAGCCTCTTTTTCATCGCCGTCGGGATGCTCCTCGACCTGGGGGCGGTGGGGAGGTTCCTGCCCCTGGTCCTGGTCCTCGTGGCCGCCGTGCTCATCGTCAAGACGTTCGCCGTCGTCATGACCGTCGGGATCCTCGGCTACGGTCCCCGGGTGGCCGTCGTAACCGGCCTGGCCCTAGCCCAGATCGGTGAATTTTCGTTTGTCCTGGCCGGGGTCGGACGGGCGAACGGGTTCCTGGCGGGCGACATCTTCCAGGCCTTCATCGCCTCGTCAATCCTGACGATCCTGGCGACGCCGTTCTTCATCAAGGCCTCGCCGAAACTGGCCGATTTCGGCTCGCGCAAGTTGCACTGGAAAAAGCGAGTGGAGGAGAGAAAACCCAGCCGGGGCCTCGAAGGCCACCTCATCATCGCCGGCTATGGCCTCAACGGGAAAAATCTGGCCCATGTTCTCAAGGAGGCGGGCATTCCCTACGTCATCCTCGAGCTCAACCCGGTCGCGGTCCGCGAGGCGGCGGCCGAGGGCGAGCCCATCATCTATGGAGACGTGTCGAGACGGACCATCCTCGAGGAGGCCGGCATCGGACGTGCTAAGGGCATCGTCTTTGCCATCTCGGACCCTCTGATGACCCAGCGCGGAGTCAAGGCGGTGAAGACCATCAATCCGGAAGTCTTCGTCATCGTCCGCACGCGCTATGCCTCTGAGATCGACCTCCTCCTGGGACTCGGGGCCGACGATGTCATCCCTGAAGAGTTCGAGACCTCGATCGAGATCTTCACTCGGGTCCTCGAGAAGTATCATATCCCGCGCAATCTGGTGGAGGCCCAGGTCAAGGTTCTCCGCGGCGAATGCTACGGCATGCTCCGGGGCGCCTGCGACGCCATCCGTCCTGTGACCGAGCGGATCGCCGACCTCCTCGCGGCCGGAACGGCCGAGACCTACTTCGTCGGACGAGGCGCTTGGCCGGCCGGCCGGACCCTCGGAAACCTCGACCTGCGCGGCCGGACCGGGTCGACAGTCATCGCCGTCGTCCGCGGCGAAGAGTCCTTCACCAGCCCGGGCGCGGATTTCAAGATCGAAGAACAGGACATGCTGGTCCTCGTCGCCAGCCACCGCGATATCGACAGGGCTTTCTCTTACCTCGCCACCGGGGACTGGGACGGGCCCTCCGGAGAGGGAGGCGGCGCCTGAGCCAGGTCCCTCCGCCCTCCCGGCCGTGGCCGTCGATCCTCCTCGTGGGCCCGACGGGTTCGGGGAAGACCCCCCTCGGCGTCGAGATCGAGCGGCGGGGGCTCCTGGGCCGGACGTGCGTCCATTTCGACTTCGGCGCTAACCTCCGGGCCGCCGCTGCCGACCTGACCGGGAAGTGGGGGCTTACGGCGCGGGAGCTCGAGGCGGTCCGGGCGTCCCTCGCTTCGGGGGCCCTCTTCGAGGACCGGGACATGCCGATGATCGTCAAGATCCTGAACCGGTTCGCAGAGACGCGCCGCCTGACGCCCAATGCCCTCCTCGTTCTCAACGGACTGCCGCGGCACCGGAAGCAGGCCGAAGCGCTCGCTCCTATCGTGGCCGTCGAAAGGGTCGTTTCGCTCGACGCGGAAGCGGTTGTCATTCGGGCCCGGATCCGCCTGGACACGGGCCAGGACCGGGCGGGGAGGGGAGACGACGCGCTCGAGGCGGTCTCACGGCGCCTGGCCGTCTTTAAAGAGCGGACCTTGCCGCTGCTCGATTTTTATCGGCAGAGCGGCGTTCCGGTGGCGGCGATTGCGGTGACCGCCGGGATGACGGCCGCGCAAATGTACGTTATTCTCGAACGCACGATCGCCGAAGGGTAGGAGAGGAATGAGAAAGAGCGCATGGATCGCCGGGGCGGCGGTCGTCATGGCCAGCTTCGTCGCGCCCGTTCTTTGGGGACAACCGGCCTCGCCTCGTTTCGACACCATCCTCTATGGGGCATCCTACTATTGGGAGTACATGCCCTACGAGCGGCTCGAAAAGGACTTCGTGCTGATGGAGAAGGCGGGCATCAGCTTCATCCGGGTGGGCGAGTCCAGTTGGGGAGTGCTCGAGCCGAGCGACGGCCGGTTCGATTTCGACTGGCTCGGCCTCGTGCTCGACCGGGCCCACAAAGCCGGGATCAAGGTCATCCTGGGCACGCCGACCTATTCGATCCCCGCCTGGCTCTATAAAAAACACCCCGAGATCCAGGTCCAGCAGGCCGGGCAGCCTCGCTATACCTATGGCTTGCGGCAGATGACCGATCTCACACATCCCATATATCGGAAGTACGCCGAGCGGATCATCCGCAAGCTCGTCGGCCGGTTCAAGGACCACCCGGCCGTCATCGGCTACCAGCTGGACAACGAAACGCACCCCGCGGGCACGGCCGACGCCCGCGTCCAGGCGGCCTTCCGCGAACGCCTCAGGACGAAGTTCGTCACTCCGGAGGCCCTGAATAAAGCCTGGGGCTTAAACTACTGGGGCCAGCGGGTCAACAGCTTCGACGAAGTCCCGCCGCGCGAAGGCGCCATCAATCCCGGTTACAGGCTCGAATGGGAGCGCTTCGAGCAGGGCATCGCGACTGATTTCCTGGGCTGGCAGGCGGCCATCGTCCGGGAGCTCAAGAGGCCGGACCAGTTCGTCACCCACGACTTCTGCGGCGGGCTTCCGAACGACGTCCGCCAGTTCGACATCGCCCGGGCGCTGGACATCCCGGCCGTCAATATCTATTTCGGCATCCAGGACGACATGACCGGCGAGGATATCGCCTTTAGCGGCGACGTCAACAGGTCCCTCAAGCGTTCGAATTACCTGGTCACGGAGACGACGGCTCAGACGACCGGATGGAGCTCGGCGGGCCAGTTCCCGCCTTACGATGGGCAGCTCCGGCTGGCCGCCTATGCCAACGTCATGAGCGGGGCGAACCTCGTCGCTTATTGGCACTGGCATTCCCTGCACTACGGGCAGGAAACCTACTGGAAGGGCGTCCTGGGCCACGACCTCGAACCTGGCCGGGCATACGGCGAGGTCACGAGGATCGCCCAGGAGCTGCGGCGGGTCGGGCCGGTCCTGGCGAATCTGCAGAAGAGGAACCGCGTCGCCATCCTCTACAGCCTGGACTCCCTCCATGCTCTCGATATCATGCCCTTCGATGGGCGCGTCG
>JADGNU010000211.1 GCA_017883305.1 Candidatus Aminicenantota bacterium
GGGGGTCGCCTTCGCCCTGGAAGAAACGTACAAAGCCTCGAAGAATGAAAAATTTCAGCGCGGGTTTCTCGATTGTCTCCGACGGATCCAGTCCGCGGCTGCGACCTCCGGAGCCGGCATCGCCTGGAGCCCGACGACGGATATCATCAGCGGCAGCGCAGGCACGGGGCTTTTCCTGATCTATGCTTTCCGCGAGACGGGCGACCGCACCTGGCTCGATCTCGCCGCCCGGGCCGGGACTCGGCTTATCGAGCTCGGCCACCCCGAGAACGGCGGCCTGAAATGGCCCATGGACCCGGATTTTCCCCGGCTCATGCCGAACTTCTCCCACGGCACGGCGGGCATCGCCTATTTCCTGGCCGCGCTCTACAAAGAAACCAGGCAGAAGGAGTTCCTCGACGCGGCCCTGGCCGGCGCGAAATATCTCCTGTCGATCGCCAAGACTGACGGCGACAGCTGCCTCATCTTCCACGACGAGCCCGATAACAAGGACCTCTATTATCTCGGCTGGTGCCATGGCCCCGTCGGCACGGCCCGGCTCTTCTTCCTGCTCTCCGGCGTCACCGGCGACAAAAGCTGGCTCGACTGGGTCCGAAAGTCCGCCAACGGCCTCATTCAAAGCGGCATCCCCGAGCAAGAGACGCCTGGGTTCTGGAACAATGCCGGCATCTGCTGCGGCCTGGCCGGGGTGGGGGAGTTCTTCCTGGACCTCTACAAAGAGCTCGGCGACAAGACGTATGTCGATTTCTCGAAGCGCGTCGCGTCGCGGCTTTTGTCCAAAGCGACTATCGAAGACGGGCGGATGTCCTGGCTTCAAGCCGAGCACCGGACGAGGCCTGACTACCGCTTTGCCCAAACCGGCTATATGCAAGGCGCGGCCGGGATCGGGACATATCTCTTCCGTTTGGCGGCGCTCGACAAGACGCATACGCGAAGGATCGTCTTTCCCGACACACCCTTCGCCCGCTGACCTGCGGACGGCATCTCCGGCGCCTGTCCTGGCTTTGCCCGCTCGCCGTTTCGTGTTATCATGCCCCCTTCGAGGAGCACGTCTCCCGATCACCTAGGAGGGCTTTCCCCATGGCCAAGATCGACGACCTCCACAAGATCGCCACCCGCCTCCGCATCCACTGCCTGCGCATGACCACGGCCGCCGGCTCGGGACACCCGACGTCCTGCCTGTCCGCGGCCGATCTCGCGGCCTGCCTGTTCTTTTCGGAGATGCGTTGGAACACGCAAGATCCGCAGGACCCGGCTAATGACGAATTCGTTCTGTCCAAGGGCCATGCCGCGCCCCTCCTCTGGGCAGCCTATGCGGAAGCCGGGATCATTCCCATCGAGAGCCTGCTCGACCTCAGGAAGATCACCAGCGACCTCGAAGGCCACCCGACGCCGCGGATGCCATGGGTCAAGGCGGCGACGGGCTCGCTCGGCCAGGGCCTGTCGGTCGGCACCGGGATGGCCATCGCCCAGAGGCTCGACAAGTCCCCGGCCCGGACGTTCGTGCTCATGGGCGACGGCGAGTGCGCCGAAGGCCAGGTCTGGGAAGCGGCCGCTGATGCCGCCCTCTGGAAGCTCCGCAACCTCGTCGCTCTCGTCGACGTCAACCGGCTCGGCCAATCGGGCCCGACGATGCATCAGCACGACCTGGCCGCCCTGGCCCGAAAATTCCGGGCCTTCGGCTGGGACGCCCTCGTTATCGACGGCCACAAGATCGATAAGATCCTGGCGGCGCTCAAGCTGGCCGGAAAGAAAGGCCTACCCACGGTCATCCTGGCCCGGACCATCAAAGGGAAAGGCGTGAGTTTCGTCGAGGACAAGAACGGCTGGCACGGCAGGCCCCTGAAGGCCGACGAGCTGGCCCGGGCCCTCGAGGAGATCGGCTCCCTTCCCGAGATCGATTCACGGCGGCTCATCCACAAGCCCAAGCCCTTCAAGAAAAGGAGCCTAGCCGGCTCGACCGAGTTCCCGCTGACCGCCTACACCGAGAAGACGGCCACGCGCCTGGCCTACGGCAACGCCCTGCTCAAGCTCGGCAAGGTCAACCCTGCGGTCCTGGCCATCGACGGGGACGTCAAGAACTCGACCTATGCCGACAAGTTCTTCGAATCGTTCCCCGGCCGGTCCTTAGAGGCGTTCATCGACGAACAGAACATGATAAGCCTGGGCGTCGGGCTCGCGGCCAAGGGCTACATCCCGTTCATCGCCACGTTCGCGGCTTTCCTTTCCCGGGCCCACGACCAGATCCGGATGGCCGCTTACTCCTTCTCGAATATCAAGGTCTGTGGCTCGCACGTCGGGGTGAGCATCGGGGAGGACGGTCCCTCGCAAATGGGCCTCGAGGACCTGGCCATCTTCCGGCCGATCCCGGGGTGCGTCGTGCTCTACCCGAGCGACGCCGTGTGTTCTGAGGCCTGCGTCGCGGCGGCCGCCGCCCACAAGGGGATGTGCTACATCCGGACGTCGCGTCCGGCGACGCCCATCCTCTATGGCCCCGGCGAGACGTTCCCCATCGGAGGGTCGAAGGTCCTGCGGAAAAACGAGGGGGATGCGGTCACGGTCATCGCGGCCGGGATCACCGTCCATGAAGCGATCAAGGCCTTCGAGGCGCTCCGCAAGGAGGGCCTCGGCCTGCGCATCATCGACGCCTATTCGGTTGCGCCCCTGGACAGCGCCACGATCCTTCGTGAAATCGCCGAGACGGGCGGCCGGGCCCTCGTCGTCGAGGACCACTATGCCGCCGGTGGATTGGGTGAAGCCGTCGCCTCGGTCCTGGCCGGGCGGGTCGCGTTCAAGCACCTCTGTATCCGTGAGCTGCCGCGGTCCGGTAAGCCGGACGAGCTCATGGAACGCTTTGGGATCAGCGCCTCGCACATCGCCCTGGCGGCGAGAGAGCTCCTCGGCCGTTGAAACCTTGCCGCTTCGTGCTCGCCGCGCTTGCGGTCGTCGTCGCCTTCGCCGCGGCCATCCTCCCTCGGTCCGTGACGGTCGCCCCGGGGCCCGGCCAGGAAACGCTCCGGGCCACGGTGACGACGGTCTATGACGGGGATACCGTCAAGGTCCGCCTCGCCGGCCGAGCCGACGAAAGGGTCCGCCTCATCGGCGTCGACAGCCCTGAGCTCGACGATTCCAGGGAGAACGTCAGGTTCATGGCCTTCCTGGCCAAGCGGTTCGCCTTCCAGCGCCTCTACCAGACCCAGGTGGAGCTTCTGCCGGGGCCCGAGGCAAGGGACTCGTACGGCCGGTTGCTCGCGTTTGTCCGGACGGCGGATGGCGGCATCTTCAATGTCACGCTCGTCCATGAGGGCTACGCCACCGCCTTCCTCAAGTTCCCGTTCGACGAGAATCTGAGAAAAGAGCTCAAGGCGGCCGAGACCGAGGCGCGCCAGGCCGGAAGGGGACTATGGGTCCGCGAGCCTTACCCCGTGATCCAAGCCTCTGAGGCCGGGCGCCACGTCGGCGAGGTCCTGACCGTCCGCTTCCGCTGCCTGAGGTCGTTCAAGCGCGGCGGGTTCCGGCTTCTCGAAGCCGACGGGGCCGAGTTTGACACCGCCATCCCCCTCGACGTCTTCCGTTCGCTTCCCGGCCCGCTCGATTTCGAGCGCCTGACAGTCGAAGCGACCGGGCTCGTCGAGCTCTATAAGGGCCGCCCGCAGATCATGATCGGCGTGCCGATCCAGCTCAAAGCGCCCCGATTGAAAGGAATCCGCCCATGACTTCGAAGATCATGCCGGCCATCCGGGCCGAACTCGAGGCGGCCGTCGGCGCTCCGAATGCGTTCTCCGATCCGGACAGGACAGTCGACTACGGCCACGACGAATTCTCGCTGAAGGAGATCGCCCACCAGCCGGACCTCGTTGTCCGCCCGGGGACGACCGCCGAGGTCGCGGCCGTGCTCAAGATCGCCAACGCCTACGGCATCCCGGTCACGCCGAGAGGCGGCGCCACCGGCCTCTGCGGCGGGTGCGTCCCGGTCTGCGGCGGCATCGTTCTCTCGCTCGAGCGGATGGCCCGCGTCCTCGAGGTCGACGCCGACAACCAGATGGCCGTTGCCGAGGGCGGCGTCCGGCTGTCCGATTTCACCAAGGCGGTCGAAGAGGGAGGGCTTTACTTCCCGCCGCATCCCGGCGACGAGAGCGCCATGATGGGCGGCCTCGTGGCCACCAACGCGGGAGGCAGCCGGGCCGTTAAGTACGGCACCATCCGCAACTACGTCCGCGGCCTGGAGATAGTCACGCCCACCGGCGACATCCTCCGGCTCGGCGGCAAGCTCGAGAAATCGAGCACCGGGTACAATCTCATGCACCTCATCGTCGGCTCGGAGGGCACCCTCGGCGTCGTTACCCAGGTCATCCTTCACCTCATGGCCAGGCCGGGGATCATGCGCTCGCTGGTCGTGCCGTTCGAAGAGCTCGAGCCGGCCCTCGAGACGGTGCCGCTCATCATGAAGCGGGGCATCGTGCCGCTCGCCGTCGAGTTCCTCGAGGTCGAGCCCATCGTCCTGACCGAGGAGCACATCCACAAGAAGTGGCCGACCAAGCTGGGCAAGACGCACCTCTTGATCATCCTCGACGCCCCGTCCGACGAGGAGATGGACCGGCTGTCGGAGACGGTGGCCGAGGTCTGCATGGAGAAAGGCGCCCTCGACATCTTCATCGCCGACACGCCGAGCAAGCAGGACGAGGTCCTGGCCATCCGCTCCAAGATCTATGACGCCATCAAGGCCGGAACGGTCGAGATCCTGGACATCGCCGTACCCCGGGCCGAGGTGGCCGGCCACGTCCATAAGGTCCGCGAGGTCGCCGAAAAGTACGGCATCTGGCTGCCGACCTTCGGCCACGCCGCCGACGGCAACGTCCACACGCACATCATGAAGGCCCGCTACGAAGGCGGGGCGATGGTGCCCGTGGCGGAGAGCGAGTGGCGGCCCGTAGCCGACCTCGTCCGGGAGGAGCTCTTCCGGGACTGCAAGGCCCGCGGTGGGGTCATCTCGGGCGAGCACGGCATCGGCCTGGTTAAGAAGCCCTATCTTTCGCTCGCCCTGGGCGAGCGCCAGATCGAGCTCATGCGCGGCATCAAGCGCGTTTTCGATCCCAACGG
>JADGNU010000005.1 GCA_017883305.1 Candidatus Aminicenantota bacterium
GCCGGCTGGCTCTTCGCGGGCTAGGTCAGGAGCGAGGCGAGGGCGATCGAGTAGAACTTGGTGTCGTCGGAGTCCCCGCGCGAGGTCAGGACGCAGGGACAGGTGGCCCCGACCACGACGGCTCCCAGCTCCCCTTTGGCCAGGTAGGTCGACCCTTTGAAGAAAATGTTGCCCGACTCGATGTTGGGAAAGACGAGGATATCGGCGTCGCCGGCCACCGGGGACTTGACGCCCTTGATCCGGGCGCTCTCCTCGCTGAAGGCGATATCGAGGGCCAGCGGCCCGTCGACGATGGCGCCCTTGATCTGGCCGCGCTCGGCCATCTTGGAGATGATGGCCGCATCCGTCGTCGAGGGCATCTTGGGGTTCACTTTCTCGACCGCCGAGAGGATGACGGCCTTGGGATTATCGATCCCCAGCTTGTGGGCCACGGCGATGGCGTAGTTCAGGATGGTGATCTTCGCCTCGAGGTCCGGGGCGGGAATGACGGCCACGTCGCCGCAGATGATGAGCTTCTTCCAGGACGGGACCTGGATGACCGTCACATGCGACAGAAGCTTGCCGGGCGGGAGCAGCCCCCTCTCCTTGTCGATGATGCCGCGGATATAGACGGAAGAATCCAGCAGGCCTTTCATCAGGAAATCCGCTTCGCCTGAGCGGACCTTGTCGATGGCCAGGGTCAACGCCTTGGCCTTATCGGGCTCGTGGAGGATCTCGAAAAGACCGGTGTCGACCTTGTTCTCGTCGGCGACCTTCTGGATGGCCTTCTTGTCCCCGGTCAGCGTGGCCTGGACCAGCTTCTCCTTGACGGCGCGGGCCACCGCCTCGATGGTATGGGGGTCCTCAGCGACCGCGACGGCCAGCCGCTTGGTCGGAGTGCCTTTGACCCGGTCGACGATCTGGTCCAAGGTCATGATCATGATGGCTACCTTCGGTTCAACGGAAATTATGACGGATACGTGCGGGCCGCATCCTCTCCCCGCATCACGCGCAGGCCGGCTTGGGCCAGCGCCACCATCTCGTTCTCCCCAGGGAAAACGAAGACCGGCCCAAGGAATTGGATGCACTCCTTGATCCGGTCGATGAACTCGGTGGAGAAGGCCAGCCCGCCGGTCAGGACGATCCCGTCCACCCGGCCCTTGAGGACGGCGGCGCACGCCCCGACCTGCTTGGCCACGGTGAGGACCATGGCCGTGAAAACGAGATCGGCCTGCTTGTCGCCCGCGGCGACGCGTTTGAGCGTCTCCCGCATGTCGTTCGTCTTGAGATGGGCGACCATCCCGCCCCGGCCCGTCAGCATCTTTCTCAGGTCGCACTCCTGGTACTTGCCGGAGAAGGACAGGCCGACCAGGTCGCCCGCGGGCGTGGTCCCGGCCCGTTCCGGGGCGATGGGACCTTCGCCGTTCAGGGCGTTGTTGACGTCCACGACGCGCCCCTGCTTGTGGACGCCGATCGAGATGCCGCCCCCGAGATGGCAGACGATGAGGTTAACCGATTCGTAGCTCCGGCCGAGCTCGCGGGCGGCCAGGCGGGCCGAATACTTATGGTTCAATGCGTGGAAGATGCTGCGGCGCCGGATCTCCGGGACCCCGCTCAGCCGGGCCCATTCGTCGAGCTCGTCCACGACGACAGGGTCGACGATGAAGGCGGGGATCCCCAGGGGACGGGCGATCTCGTCGGCGATGAGGCCGCCCAGGTTCGAGGCGTGCTCTCCCTGGACTCCCCGGGTCAGGTCCTCGAGCATCCGGTCGTTCACCCGGTAAACGCCGCTCGGGATGGGATTGAGGAGTCCCCCCCGGCCGATGACCGCGGCCAGGCCCGCAGGCTCGATACTCTTGTCCTTGAGCGTACGGAGCACGATGTCTTTGCGGAAGCCCTTCTGCTCCACGATCTTGTCGAACGGGGCCAGCTCTTCGGCGGTGTGCGAGATGTTCGCGGACAGGACTTCGCGCTCGTCCTCATAGACGGCGATCTTGGTCGAGGTCGAACCGGGGTTGATGATCAAGAGAAACATGGTTCCCCACGGGCAATGGATCGGCTATTTATGGCCGCGAGCGAGGGGCTTGGTTCCCGACCGCCTCCGTTGCCCGCGAGCACGGGGGAATCTTACTGCCCGCTAAGGGGCCATGTCAAGACGACGGCCGCCTGCTGCTTCAGGGTCGGACGCCTGCGTGGTATAATGACCGGAAATGCGTATTCGCAAGATCAGGCCGGGGGAAGCCGCTCCCGCCGTCGAGCTCGCCCGGACTCTCGGGTTGGACTATCCGGGCTTGGAGAGCGACCCGCTCTGGGTCGCCGAGGAAGGCGGGCGGCCGATCGGTCTCGTGGCCCTCAAGAAGCATCCGGACTGCCTGGAACTCTGCGCCCTCGGGGTCGATCCGGACTTTCGCGGGAAAGGCGTCGCCAGGGCCCTCGTCGAAGCTCTGATGGATAAGGCGCCGGGCGACGTCCATCTGGCCACCATCATCCCCCGGTTCTTCGAGGGCTGCGGCTTCCATATTATTAAAGACGCGATCCCCGCGACCTTCCCGGCCAAGCGCGAGACCTCCTGGTGCGAGGGCTGCCCCCAGGAGCGCTGCATGGTCATGCTGAGAACGAGACAGTGAGCCGGCCCGCCTATCCCGATTTCAAGCCTGTCGGCCTCGAGGACCAGGACATCTTCCAGGAATACCTCGAAGCCTCGCCGTCCGAGGTCTGCGAGCTCAATTTCGCCAACATCTTCATGTGGAAGGGTTCCGAGCGTCCGAGCTGGACCATCCTCAATGGCAGCCTATGCGTGCTCGTGGAGCCCGATTTCGAGGACTCCTACGTCCTGCCACCGATTGGCGGGGAGCGGGTTCCCGATACGATCGCGAAGTGCCTGCGGCACGCGCCGCGACTCTCGCGCGTCCCTGAGGCTTTTGTCGAGCGCTACGGCGCCGGCTTCAAGGTCGAGGAGGATCCCGGCAACTTCGACTACATCTACTCGCGCCAGGAGCTGGCCGAGCTCAAGGGAAAGAAGTTCGACGGCAAGCGCAATCGCATCCGGAAGTTCGAATCGACTTTCGCCCACGAGTACCATGCCCTGACGCGGGCCGACGTCGCGGGCTGCTTCCGGCTCCTCGAGGACTGGTTCGAGGAGAAGAGGAACGGCGATCTCTACATGAGAGCCGAGAGGGTGGCCATCATCCAGGCGCTGGCCTCGTTCGAGCGCCTCGACCTCAAAGGCGGGGTGGTCAAGGTCGGAGGCCGGATCGAAGCTTTTACGATGGGCGGGCGCCTGACCGCCGACATGGCCGTCATTCCCATCGAGATCGCCAACCCCGGCCTCGTCGGCCTGGCCCAGTGGATCAACCGCGAGTTCGTTTGCCGCGTATGGTCGGACTGCGCTCTTGTCAACCGCGAACAGGACATGGGCATCGAGGGATTGCGGAAAGCGAAGCTGTCCTACCAGCCCGTCCGGCTGGTCAAGAAATTCAACCTCACCCTCTAGGCCGTCCCCGTCAAAGCTCGGGACTGTCTGGGGCGGGACCGCCTCACGTGGTGGTCAGGCCATCAGACTGCCCCTCGGAAGCTCGGGACTGCCTCTCGCTTATCAAGCCATGAGGCTGCAGATGGCGGCGACGTTGACCATGTCGTCGGCCGAGCAGCCGCGGCTGAGGTCGCAGAAGGGCTTGTTGAGCCCCTGGACGATGGGCCCGACGGCCTCGGCCCCGGCCAGGCGCTCGGTCAGCTTGTAGCCGATGTTGCCGGCGTCGAGATCGGGGAAGACGAGGACGTTGGCCTTGCCGGCGACCGGGCTGCCCTTGCACTTGCGCTCGCCGATCGAGGGGACCAGGGCGGCGTCGGCCTGCATCTCGCCGTCGAGGAGGAGCGTGGGGGCCTTCCCTTTGGCGATCTTGGTCGCGCTGACGACCTTGTCGACGTCGGCGTGGGCGGCCGAGCCCTTGGTCGAAAAGGACAGCATGGCCACCCGCGGCTCCTCGCCGGTCACGGCCTGGAAGTTCTTGGCCGAGGTGATGGCGATATCGGCCAGCTGGGCGTCGGTCGGGTTGGGGACGACGGCGCAGTCGGCATAGCAGAGGAGCCTTTCGGGGAAGACCATGATGAAGTAGCTCGAGACGGTCGCGATGCCCGGCGCCGTGCCGACGGTGTGGATGGCGGCCCGGATGACGTCGCCGGTCGCGGAGATGTTGCCGCCGACGACGGCCCCGACCTTGCCCGTCGCGAGCAGGAGGCCGGCGTAATAGAGCGGGCTCTTGGTGGCCTCGGAGGCCTGTTCAAGCGTCCAGCCCTTGGCTTTCCGCTTCTCGAAGAGGAGACCGACGAGCTCGTCGCGTCCCGGGTCGGTCAACGGGTCGACGATGGGGATGCCGCCGATGTCGAGCCCGTTGTCCTTGGCGATCGCGTGGATCGCGGCGGACGAGCCGACCAGGCGGGGCTCGGCGATGTGCTTTTCTCTCAAGATCAAGGCCGCCTTGAGGGTCCGGGCGTCTTCGGCGTCGGGGAAGGCGACCTTGAGGAACTTCTTCGCGGCCTTGTCGCGGATGTCGGATATGAATGTATTACCCATGGGCAGCTCCTTTTTTGTGGGGGTAAGGAGCGGTTATACCCTAGCGGCTTCGAGACTGTCAACCCCACCGGATTCGCCTCTGAACGGATACTCCCTGCACGATTCCGTTGCGTGACATGCCAGAAATAATTCCTGGGACACGATCCCTTTTCCAGAGAAAAGGGTCATGTCCCGGAATTATCCGTTATCGTCGATCGGCGAATCCAGGACTCCGTCCTCCTCCTTGACTTTTCCCCTGCTCCGAGGGAAAATGGGGCTTAAAAAATCGGCCCTTTCTCCGGCCGATGGACCAAGAAATCTTAAGGAGTCATCGATGATCATCCTGTCCTTGAACTGCGGCAGTTCGTCTGCTAAATATCGCCTCTATGACTACGATAAGAAGGAAACGCTGGCCACGGGCATCGTCGAGCGGGTCGGCATCGGCAAGAGCTACATCCAGCAGTCCGGCCTCGGCCGCGAGCCGATCAAATTCGACCACGAGTGCGCCAACCACAGGGAGGCCATCAAGCTCATCATCGACACCCTTCTCGACCCCAAGATCGGCGTCATGGACGACCTGAAAGAGATTTCGGCCGTTGGCCATCGCGTCGTCCACGGCGGCGAGAAGTTCACGAAATCGGTCCAGATCACCCCCGAGACCCTGGCGACGTTCAAGAGCCTCTACGGTCTGGCCCCCCTCCACAACCCGCCGAACGTCCTGGGCATCGAGGCGGCCATGGACGTCCTGCCGGACGTTCCGCACGTCGCCATCATGGACACGGCCTGGCATCAGACGATGCCGGCAAGCTCTTACATGTACGCCCTGCCCTACGACTGGTACGAGAAGTACGGCGTCCGCCGCTACGGCTTCCACGGGACCTCGTTCCTTTACGTGGCCAAGCGGGCCGCCCTGCTCCTCGGCAAGGACCCCTTCGCGTGCAATCTCGTCTGCCTCCACATCGGCAACGGCGTTTCGGCCAATGCCATCAAGAACGGCGTCTCCTACGACACCAGCATGGGCCTGACCCCCCTCGAGGGCCTGGTCATGGGTACGCGGGCGGGCGACCACGACGCGGCCATCGACCTCATGGTCATGGAGAAGGAAGGGATCGCCCCGGGCAAGATGAGCGATATCCTCAACAAGAAATCGGGCCTGCTTGGGATCACCGGCAAGTACACCGACCGCCGCGACGTCCAGAAGGCCGCCGAGGCGGGCGACGCCCGGGCCAAGCTGGCCATCGAGGTCGAGTCCTACCGGATCAAGAAGTACATCGGGGCCTATTCGGCGGCCATCGGCGGCGCGGACGCCATCGTTTTCACGGCCGGCGTCGGCGAGATGTCCGACCTCATCCGGGAGAAGTCGTGCGAGGGACTGGAATTCCTGGGCATCAAGCTGGACAAGGCCAAGAACAAGCTGGCCAGGACCCGCAACGCCGAGACCGAGATCTCGGCGGCCGACTCCAAGGTCAAGATCTTCGTCATCCCGACCGACGAGGAGCGGGTCAACATCGAGGACGTCATCGCCATCCTCGAGGGCACGTACGACGAGCACACCCACTTCACCTACCGCTTCCAGTCGCCGGAATACGTCAACTCGCAGCGCGAGCAGGATTTCGTCAAGGAGTGCGAGGCCAAGCCCGGGCTCAAGGCGATCCAGGTCAAGCCCAAGACTCGCTCATAAAGGACGGCCGCTAAGGGTCTTCGGGATAGCCCGAAGGAACCCGTCCTTACGAGGGCTCGAACTGGTCGCTATTTCCAATCAGAGATGATGGCCAGGATGAGGTTCGTCAGGGCCTCGAGGTCGCGGCGATCGATCTTCTCGATGAGCGAGTGGGCGTAGGAGCCGGGCCAGGAGAGAGGGATGTCGATGGCGCCGCTGGCGAGGAAGACCGAGCCGTCGTTGCCGCCGCGGGAATTGCCGGACTGGATCGGGATCATGCGCCGTTTGGCGATGGCCAGGACCTTGAGGATCTCGGGCTTGGGCGTGACGTTGCTCGAGTCGACGGCCCGGACGACCGCCCCCTTGCCGACGGGAAGAAAGCCGAAGCGCTTCGATTCGAGCGGCGAATCGGTCGAGACGAACGTGTCGATGGCGAAGACGTAGTCCGGTTTCAGGGTTTTGGCCAGCTCCGAGGCGCCGAAAAGGCCCGTCTCTTCCTGGACATCCCAAGCGAAGGTGATCGTCCGGCCTTTGATCGTCTCGGGCCTGAGGCGCAGGGCGGCGTCGAGAAGCGCGGCGCAGCCGGCCCGGTCGTCGACGGCCCGCGTGGCCATCAACCCCGGCGCGAAATCGGTGATCGTCTTCTTCGCGGTGATGGTGTCGCCCTCGGCGACTCCGAGGGCCCGGACCTCCGCTTCGGTCGCGACGCCGAGATAGATGTCGAAGCTCTCGGCCGTGAAGGTCGTTTCCTGGGTCTCGCCTTCGGTCGGGCGCTCGTCGTATCCCGGCCGCGGCGAGACGATCCCGGCCACATCACCCCGGCTTGTGTGGATGAGGACGGGGCGGGCTTCGATCGTCTGCGGGAGGATGCCGCCGCCCGGCTTGACCCGGACGCGGCCTTCCGGGGTGATCCGGTCGATCGTCCAGCCGAGCTCGTCCGAATGCGCGACGAACAGAATGTGAGGACGGCCCGACCCGATAGTGAACCAGACGTTGGCCATGCCATCGTGTTCGGCCTTGAGCCCGGCCGGCAGCCGTCCCTGGATGAAGGTGGACACGGGGCCCTCGTGACCCGAAACGCCGGGGACGAGGACGATCTCCCGGAGGATGTCCCAAGCTTTGGACTGGGCGCCAGCCGAGGAGACGGAGATGAGAAGCGCCAGGATGCCGATGCCGATCCGCTTGGTCACTTGGCACCTCCCGGCTGGATGAATCGTTCAAGGATATCGCACAAGGCCTCGAGGTCTTTGAGAGTGACGACCTCGGACGGCGTATTGAGGAAACGCACCGGCAGAGCCAGCGTCACGACCTCCGCGGGCGGGCTGGCGAACGGCAGCGCCATCGGCGAATCGGGCGCCGTCAGGAACTGGAGGGGTGCCCCGGCGGCAGCGGCCGCCGCCTCGACCGCCCGTCGCAGCGCGGATGATTCGTCCTTGGCTTGGACAAGGACCGGACCCCCGCCGGGGAAGGGGAAGCCATCCCCCTTGCCCGCGGCGATGACGTCGACGATGATCGTCCTTTTCGGCTGCCACTTGGATCTGGCCCGCGCGGCGCCGATGGCCGGGCGCGCGCCCCGGCCGCGGGCCCCGAACTTCGTCTGGGCCGCCCAGGCCAGGACGGTCTCCTCGCCGACGGTCTTTCCGGTCAGGGCCTCGAGCACGGAAACGAGGCCGGCCGCGGCGGCCTTCACTCCGAGCGACGGCCCGGCCCACTGGTCACCGGCCAGCTCGGTCAGAAGGGCCGGATAGGTGACCGGGTCCAGAAGCTCGACGCCCCTGGCCCGGGCTTCCTTCTCGGACCTGGCGCCGATATCCACGTAGGCGATCTCCAGGGAGAATCCTTCGACCTGGGTCCTGCGCCGCTCCTGGGTGAGAAGATGGATCGCGGGTTGCGAGACGACGCCCTGGACCGGTCCTTTCGCCGTCGAGATGACGACCGGCTGGCCGAGGAGGAAGGCGTCGAACCGGGCGTGGGGCGGCGGCACGGGCCGGTCGAGGGTCAGGTAGCCTTCAGGCGTGATGCCGCTGACCATGTGCCCGTAGCCGTCGAGGGCTCCGAGGATGAGCGTCGGCCCTGGCGTGCCGCCGAGCCGGACGGCGATCGTGCCCAATCCCGCCTCTTCGACCGTAGCGCCCTTGGGCAGGAGCGCCCGGATCTTCGCCGCGAGCATCTCCTCGTTCCCCGTCGTCGACGGCACTGCGAAAAGCTCTTTGGTTACGGACTTGAGGTCCGCCCCTCCGGCCGCCGCGGCGATGCACACTAGTGCCGCTGCCAATCCCAGGGTTTTCGTCATGCGATGAGCCATCCTGACCTCCTTCCGTCCCCTTGTCCCGCGCCCTACCCATTATCATAGCGCGCGACTTATCGTCAAACGAGGCCCATTCCTTTTAAAGAGGATTTTCGTTATGATGAGTGAACCGGAGATCGCGTGGACAAAAAAAGGTTCCTCAAGTTCGGCGTTGGAATCATCGTCCTTTTCCTGCTGGGGGTTTTCCTGAAACTGGCCAGGCCTGTCCTCATCCCGTTCAGCCTGGCCTTCCTGTTCTCCTTCGCCGTCTCGACCGTCCTCGATTTTCTGGTCCGACGCAAGGTCCCGAAATCCCTCGCCCTGATCCTCATCCTACTCGTGACCTTCTCCGTCTTCTACCTCGTCGGGACCGTCTTCTATGCGGGCGGCAAATCCCTCGCCACCGAGATCTCGTCCTACACGGAAATGGCCAAGTCGCTGGTCGAAAGGATCGACCAGGTCGTCTCCAACCCGCATCTGAAGGCCGGTCTGACGGATTGGGTCAACTCCTTTAGCGCGGACCGGTTAGGGGCATTTTTCGTCTCCGCCCTCGGGCCCTTCTTTTCGTTCATGTCCCAGCTGCTGCTCATCTTCGTCTTCATGATCTTCATCCTGGCCGGGCGCGGCCGGATGACGAAGAAGCTCGCCGAGGCCTTCCCTCCGGCCGAAGCCTTGACCCTGAGCCATGCGGCGGTCCGGATCAACCATGAGATCCAGAAATACCTTGCCGTCAGGACTTTGGTCAACCTCCTTATCGGGATCCTGACCGCCGCCGTGCTGGCCGCCTTCGGGGTCCGCTTCGCCGTCGTTTTCGGCGTCCTGGCTTTTCTTATTAACTACATCCCCGCCCTCGGCGCCGCCATTTCCGTCGCCCTGCCGACGCTCTTGATCCTGTTCCTCGAGGGCGGCGTGACCTTCAAGGTCGTGCTTGTTTTCGTCCTTCTCACCGGGGTCCACATAGCTCTGCACCGCCTGCTCGAGGGGCGGCTCATGGCCAAAGAGGTCAGTCTATCTCCGCTCCTGGTCCTTTTTTCCCTCTTCTTCTGGGCCTGGTTGTGGGGCCTTCCGGGGATGATCCTAGCCGTCCCGCTGCTGACGGCCGCCCGGATCTTTTTCGACAACGTGCCGTCTCTGCGCTTCATCGGGACGATGATGGACCGCTAGGGGACAGGGGGACGCTTCAGGCGTCGAGGCCAACTGCGGCCAGGAACTGCCCCAGGCGCCGCTCGATCTTGAGCGCCGTTTCCTTGTAAACCTGATAATCCGATCCGAGGGGATCCTCGATATCCCAGCCGTAGAGGATGGATTCCGGAATTCCCCAGATATCGCGGAGATGGTGGTAGATGGAGGGGTCCAGGGCGATGACATAATCGAAGCTCCCGAGGTCGTATGTCCCGACCGGCCGGGCGATATGGGAGGAGATATCGATCTTGTAGACGAGCTTCATGACCAGGGCAGCCTCCTCCGTGGCCGGGCCGCCGGTCGCGCCGATCCCGGCGCTCGCGACCTCGGCTGCCGGGCCGAGGCGCTGGCGGGCGATGGCCTCCGCCATCGGGCTGCGGCAGATGTTCCCATAGCAGACGAAGAGCAGGCGCTTCTTGGGCTTTTTCATCGGGACGGCCGTCAATTCCGCCCGGCCTGGGTGCTCTCGAGCGAGACTTCCTTGGCCTTTTCGTAGAGGAAACCGGCCAGGATATACTGCTCGGCCGCCTGGGGAACAAGACCGTCCTTGGCCTTCTGGCGGGCGCCTTCCTCTTCCGTCGTGGCCCGCTCGTAGAGCCAGGCCTGCTTGGCGGGGGCCTGCGCGGCCTCGGCGTCCTTGCGGATCGTGCCCGTCAGCTCCCTCAGCGCGACTAGCCCCTGCTCCTCATCGGTCGCCTTGGGGCTCAGCAGATGGACCCGGTTCAGAATGTCGCACAGGATCCGGGCGCCGGAAAAATCGTTCTTGGCGAAGGCGTCCGACGCGTCCTTTTCCTTTTCTGTGGCGATCCAGGAGAGGAGGTTCGGCCGTCCCGTCCGCGCCGGGCCGCCCATCTTCTGTTTCGTCTCCTGGAGCTCCTTGAACGCCGCTTCCGCCCGCTCCCGTTCGCTGACCTGGGAGAGGAGCTTGCGCATCTCGGATTCGCCCCTGTCGTAGCTCCGCTTCGAGGCTTCGAGATTCCCGGCTTTCCGCTGCTTCTTTCCTTCGGTGATCCGGGCCTGGATGCTGTCGAGGAATTGAGACACGGCGGACGCTTCGTCCGGATATTTTTCTTTGATCGCGGCCAGCGCCTTTTCGACCTCCAAGTTGTCCTTCTCGGCCATGAACTTGGTCGGGTCCTTTATGAACGGGGCGAGATAACCCAGGATGCCCGAGCCCGCGCCCCGGCCGAGCGATGGCGCCGCCTCGTCCTTTTCGCCCGGGGGTTGCGGGGCCGGCGGCAGGTTGGTCGTGGCATCGGCGCCGGAATCGGCCTCGGCCCTCCTGACGACTTTGATCCGGGGTTCCCCGGCCGGCCCGCCTTGTCCGCCCCTATCGAGGAGCGAGACGACGCCGACGATGACCAGGGCGCCGACGATGAGGGCCGGGACGAGGATCCTCCTGAGCCTGAATTTGACCGTGATCTCGCGGTCCGTGAGGGGCTTCGTCCGCGCCGTGACCTGCCGGGTCATGGGCAGGCCCTGTTCGACGGCAATCAGGTCCTCGAGGACCGCGGCCGCGGATTGGTAACGGTCGTCCCGCGATTTGGCCAGGCACTTCAGGATGATCCGGCTCAGGCCGGCGGAGATCTGGGAGTTGATCGTCTGCGGATCGGCGGGGGGCTCGCTCCGGTGCTTGAGGACGATGCTGAGCGGCGTCGTGCCCTCGAAGGGGACGCGGCCCGTGACCATCTCGAACAGGATGGCCCCCAGGGCGTAGATGTCGACCCGGTGATCGATGTCGCGGCCTTCGGCCTGTTCCGGCGCCATGTATTCCGGCGTCCCGATGATGACCCCGGTGCCGGTGACGCCGCGGGTGTGGAGGGACCGGGCGATGCCGAAGTCCATGATCTTGGCGTTGCCGTCCTTGTCGATCATGACGTTCTGGGGCTTGAGGTCGCGATGGACGACCCCGAGACGATGGGCCTCGGCCAAGCCCTCGGCGATCTGCTTGGCCAACCCGACGGCCTTGGCCTCGTTGAGGTGTCCCGACCGGCGGATGAAGCTCTTGAGGTCCTCGCCGGGGACGTATTCCATGGAGATGTAGATCGAGAGCCATTCCTCGCCGAGGTCGTACATCCGGCAGACGTGACGGTGGGCGACCTGGCGGGCCAGCTTGATCTCGTTGCGGAAGCGCTCGATGACCTCGGGGTCGGAGGCGATCTCGGGCTTGAGGAGCTTGAGGGCCACGACCTCCCGGATCTTGCTGTCGTAGGCCTTGTAGACGGTGCCCATGCCGCCCTGACCGATCTCTTCGATGATCTCGAAGCGGCGGGCGAATGTCGTGCCGCGCTCGAGGCCCTTCGAGGGGGTCTGGAAAGTGGCCGTCCCCGTCGGCAGGGTCTCGCCCGAGCCGGGGAGCTCCCGGCCACAGCGGCCGCAGAAACGGGTCCCCTCAGGATTGTCGTTCAGGCAGCGCGGGCATTTCATGGGACGAGTCGGATATCTATCAAAAACAAGAATATCAATTCAGGTCTATTATATCAAACCCATAAGGAAATACGCCCGGCGGACGGATTTGGTTTCGCTTCCGGGCCGTTCTTTCAGCGCCTCGCCAGGGCCGTCGCATCATCCCCCGGCCTGAGCGGCCACAGGGTCAGCGTGAATACGGTGTCCTTGGCCGGGAGCGTGTACTGGGGATGGATCCGCGCCCCCCAGGAGTCGTCGCCTCCGACACCCATCTGGGCGTGGTCGAGGGTCAGGCAGACGAAATCGCGCTTTTGGACGTCCGGCGGGTGCTTGACGCCGCGGCTCGGCTGGGTCAGGTCTTCCGGCCAAAAGGGATGGGCGGAGAATTCGAGGACCGGGTCGCCCGCAATGAAAAGACCCCGCCCTTCGCCGTCGCGGACCGCGAGCCAGCGCGTCTCGGACCGGTTGCCGTATTCCTGCGGACTGACATAGGACATGGGCTCGTCCGCCGCCATTTCGTACAGGCCGACAAAAGCCGCTGTCTTTCGGTCCCGATAATTCTCGAAAGGCCCGCGGCCGAACCAATGGATCTTGTCGAAGCCGGAAGGAAGGGCCATCTTCAATCCGATCCGGGGGAGCTCGGGCAGCTTGCCTTCGGCCTTGAGATCGAGCGTCGAGCGCAGGACGATCCGGCCGTCGCCGCCGACGGCGTATTCGAGGGTCTGGGTGGCCTGGCCTCCGCCCAAGTCGTACGCGACGGTCACCGTCGTCTGACCGGGGCCGGTTTCGCGGGCTTCGAGCGTCCTCAGGTCCCGGTACCTGCTGGCCTGCCGCCAGACGCCTAAACGACGCGGCATCTGGTTGCCGAAATCGTTGTCCGTCGGCGCCCGCCAGTAGTTGGGCTCGATCCCGGACGCGATGAGCTCGTGACCGTCACAGACGAAAGAATCCATCTCTCCCGTGAGCCGGTCGAAGCCGACCGAGAAATCCCGGCCGACGACGCGGAGGAAGCGCGGGCCGTCCTCGACCGTGAGCGGCGGCAGAGCGGACTCAGGAGCCGCGACAACGTTAGCCGCATGGGGCAACAGAAATTGCTCCGAGGCGACGACGTGACCCTTGGGGACGCCGGGCGAAGATTCCCGGCTGCGGAGCGAGACAGTGAGGAAATATTCGCGGCCCGCCTCGGGCGCGAAGCGGGGGAGAGGCAGCCGGACGACCGCGACGCCGCGAGGCGCGACGGCGGGGGCCCGCAGCTTTCCGGAAGCCAGGGTCTTGCCGGAGGCGGCCAGCGCCCAGTCGATATCGAAGCGGTCGAGGCCGATGAAGTCGTAGCGGTTGCGGAGCTCGATCCGGCCAGTGGTGAGATCGGCCGCCCGGAGCTTGACGAACTGATAGACTTTCTTGACCTCGAAAAGAGCCGGGTGGGGCGTGCGGTCGGGGGCGATGAGACCGTTGCAGCAGAAGTTCTGGTCGGAGGGGACGTCGGCCGGGCCGTAGTCGCCGCCGAAGGCCCAGAAGGGCTCGCCTTTGGCGTTCTTGGCGGCGAATCCCTGGTCGACCCAGTCCCAAATGAACGCGCCCTGGAGCTGGTCGTGAGACTCGATAGCGTCCCAGTAGTCTTGGAGATTGCCCGTGGAGTTGCCCATCGAGTGGGCATACTCGCACTGGATGAGAGGCCGCGTCTGCTTCACCGATGCATACTTGATCATATTCTCGATCGACTCGTACATCGGGCAATAGATGTCGGTGTGCGGCTTGAGCTCGGCCCGCTCGTACTGGACCGGCCGCGACGGATCGCGCTTCTTGAGCCAGGCATAGGCGTTCTCGAAGTTGACGCCGTCGCCCGCTTCATTCCCGAGCGACCAGATGATGACCGAGGGATGGTTCTTGTCCCGTTCGACCATGCGGGTGATTCGGTCGAGATGGGCCGGGCCCCAGGCCGGGTCCTTGGCCAGGCTCTCGGGCCCGTAGCCCATGCCATGCGATTCGATGTTGGCCTCGTCGACGACGTAGAGCCCGTACTCGTCGCAGAGCTCGTACCAGCGCGGGTCGTTCGGATAGTGGCAGGTCCGGACAGCGTTGATGTTCGACTGCTTCATGAGCTCGATATCGCGCCGCATGGACTCCTCGGAGATGACGTGAGCGGTGAAGGGATCGTGCTCGTGGCGGTTGACGCCCTTGAGGAGGACCGCGGCGCCGTTGACCAGGAGATGGCCGTCCTTGATCTCGGTCGTCCGGAAGCCGATCCGGGACGTGACCGCTTCGAGCGCTTTTCCGTTGCTGTCCTCGAGCTCGAGGACGAGCCGGTAGAGGGCGGGCGTCTCCGCGCTCCACCTTGTGGCCTTCGCAACCGTCAGATCGAAATCGACGGCGGTCCGGCCTTCCCCGGGGGCGGCCGCCGGGCGCTTCGCGCTCAAGACTTTTTTTCCTGCGGGATCGAGAAGCATCAGGGAGACCGACGAGGGAACCGCTCCGGCGACTGCATCGCCGGCCGCGAGCTCCACGGCTACGCCCAGCCGGCCGTCCTGGTATCGGGCGTCCAAGCCGGCCCGGATCTCGTAATCGCGGATGCGGACCTTGGGCGTGGCGTAGAGATAGACGTCGCGTTCGATGCCGGCCAGGCGGAAGAAGTCCTGACATTCGAGATAGGAGCCGTCCGACCAGCGGTAGACCTCGGCCGCCAGGACGTTCTCGCCGGGCTTGAGGAACTTGGTGATGTTCCATTCGGCCGGCGTCTTGGAGTCCTTGCTCAGGCCGATCTTCTCGCCGTTGACCCAGACATAGAAAAACGATTTGACGGCGCCGAAATGAAGGTAGACATCCATCCCGGCCCACATCTCGGGGATGCTGAATGTCCGGCGGTAGGAGCCGACCGGATTGTGAGTGTGCGGGACGAACGGTGGCCTGGGATTGGGGGCGTATTCATAAGACATGTTGACGTAGATCGGGATATCGTAACCCTGGAACATCCAGTTCGAGGGAACAGGCGTCTCCGCCCAGCCGCTGACGTCGACAGCCGGCTTCCAGAAATCGAGGGGCCGGTCCGCCGGCCGGGGCGACCAGTTGAATTTCCACGGCCCGTCGAGCGACAGGTATCGCGGCGATTCCCTGGGGCCGAGGCGGAGCGCCGATGCCGCGTCGGGAAAGGGGACGAAGGTCGCCCGGGGCGCTTCCGTCCCGACATGGAGCACGGCGGGATTTTCCCAATCTTCGGGCTGCGAAGCGGAGCGGGCCGCCGGGATGGCCAAGAGACCGAGACAAGCGATCAGGACAACCGTTTTTTTCATCGTCCTTCCTTGATTCCTTTGTTCTTCTTTTACGAGGCGGTCGTTCCGGCCCAGAGGTCGCGGGGGTAGATCCCGGCCTCGACGAGCGCCAGAATAGCCGCCTTGAACAGAGGCCGGTCCTCGGGATAGGTCACGCCGAACCAGCGTTCCCGCGTCGGCAGGACCTTGACCCGGGCTCTCTTCTCCCGGATGAGCTCGCCGACGACCTCGGGGATGAGGAACTCCGCCTTGAGGATGTTCGCGGCGCTCTTCCGGAGGAACCCTGGAAAGCGCTGCTCGAGCTCGCCGAAGAGGACGGGCGCGAAGCCCCAGCAGTTCATCGACGTCCAGCTGGCCGGGTCGAGGCCGATCCAGTCGACATCGTTCTCGGTGTGCTTGATGCCGTCGGCGAAGCGTTTGATTTTGAGGAGCTCGCGGATGCCGACGAGGTAGCCGTCGGCCGTGGCCTCGCAAACGCCACGGGCCACGGTGCCGTGCTCGGAGAGCGTGTTCTCGAGCCGATAACCGACCATGGCGAACTCCGGGGTCCCCCCGCCGACCGGCCCGCGGCCGAGCTGGTCCGCCATGGCCGCGAAGGCCGTCCGGCCATAATAGTCGTCGGCGTTCACGGCCAGGAACGGCGTCGTGACGGCGTTCTTGCAGGCCATGATGGCCTGGGCGGTGCCCCATGGTTTCTTCCGCTCTTCAGGCACCCGGAACCCGGGCGGGACCAAGTCCAGGGACTGGAGAACGTACGCCGTGTCTGCGGCGCGCTCGATGCGGCGTCCGATCCTGTCGCGGAAGGCCGCCTCGATGTCTTTGCGGATGATGAAGACGACCCGGTCGAACCCGGCCCGGAGGGCGTCGTACACGGAGTAATCCAGCACGACCTCACCGCTCGGGCCGACGGGATCGATCTGCTTCAACCCGCCGTAGCGGCTGCCGATACCCGCGGCCATTACCACCAAGGTCAGGGACGGCATGGGGGCCTCCTCTCGTGATGATTCCCCGGTATCTTAACGGAAGGCTTCGGGCCAGGTCAAACCAACTTTACTTGTCTACTTCCATCCTATATTATTGTTTTCTTGGCAGAGGAGAACCCATGATCCGTTCGACGACCGTCATCTGCGTCCGCCATAAGGGGAAAACGGCCATGGCCGCCGACGGCCAGGTGAGCATGGGCCAGACCGTTCTCAAGAAGACCGCCCAGAAGATCCGCCGCCTGGGCAAGGGCGACGTCCTGGCCGGGTTCGCCGGGTCCACCTCGGACGCCTTCGCGCTATTCACTCGTTTCGAGGCCAAGCTCGAGGAATATCGGGGCAATCTCTCCCGGGCGGCGATCGAGCTGGCCAAGGACTGGCGCATGGAAAAGGCCCTCCGTCAGCTCGACGCCCTGCTCATCGTGGCCAACACAGAGACGTCCCTGCTCATCTCGGGCACCGGCGATGTCGTCGAGCCGGATGACGGCATCCTGGCCATCGGGTCCGGCGGGTCCTTCGCCCTGGCCGCGGCCCGGGCCCTGATCAAGCATACCGACCTCGACGGGCGGACCATCGCCGAGGAAGCTCTCAAGATCGCCGCCGACATCTGTGTCTACACGAACGCCGAGATCACCGTCGAGGAGCTCTGAATGCCGATCGTCCTGCCCGAATCGCTGGAAAAACCCGCCCCCGAAGCTCCCGAGGCCGAGCTCACGCCGCAGGAGATCGTCGCCGAGCTCGACAAGTACATCATCGGCCAGAAGGCGGCCAAGAAGGCCGTAGCCATCGCCTTGCGCAACCGCTACCGCCGGCGCAAGCTCCCGCCCGCTCTCGCCGACGAGATCGCGCCCAAGAACATCCTCATGATCGGCCCGACAGGCGTCGGCAAGACCGAGATCTCGCGGCGCCTGGCCAAGCTGACCTACTCGCCCTTCCTCAAGATCGAGGCCAGCAAGTTCACCGAGGTCGGCTACGTCGGGCGCGACGTCGAGTCCATGATCCGCGACCTCGTCCGGATCTCCGTGGACATGGTCAAGCAGGAGAAGATCGCCGAGATCGAGGGCAAGGCCCGGGCTGTCGTGGAGGAGAGGCTGCTCGACATCCTCCTGCCGCCGGCGAAGAAGCGCGACGAGCCGTCCGGCGAGACCGAGGCGGAGGCGACGCCGAGCGATACCCGCGAGAAGCTGCGGGCCCAGCTCCGCCTGGGGCTTCTCGAAGATCGAACGGTCGAACTGGAGGTCAAGGAGCGGACGACGCCGCCCCTCGAAGTCGTTTCCAACTCCGGGGTCGAGGAGATCGGCTTCCAGATCCAGGAGTTTCTGCCCGGCTTCCTCGGCGGCCGGACCAAGCGCCGGCGGATGAAGGTCAAGGAGGCGCGCGAGCTCATCCTCGAGGAGGAAGAAAAGCGCCTCGTCGACATGGACCAGGTCTCGCGCCTGGCCATCGAGCGGGTCGAACAGTCCGGCATCATCTTCCTCGACGAGGTCGATAAGATCGCCGGCCGCGAGTCCGGCCGCGGGCCCGATGTCAGCCGCGAAGGCGTCCAACGCGACCTCCTGCCGATCATCGAGGGCACGACCGTCAACACGCGGTTCGGGCTGGTCCGGACCGACCACATCCTGTTCATCGGCGCCGGGGCCTTCCACGTCTCCAAGCCCTCCGATCTCATTCCCGAGCTCCAGGGGCGCTTCCCCATCCGGGTCGAGCTTACGCCCCTCAGCAAGGACGATTTCGTGCGCATCCTGACCGAGCCGGAGAACGCCCTCATCCGCCAGTACGAGGCCCTCATGGGCACGGAGGGTGTGACCGTCGCCTTCACCCCGGACGCCGTCGATGAGATCGCCGACATCGCCGAGAAGGTCAACGCCGACGCCGAGAACATCGGCGCCCGCCGCCTCCACACCGTCGTGGAAAAGGTCATGGAGGACATCAGCTTCGCCGCCCCGAACATCGCGCTCAAGTCGATCCGCATCGACCGCGGTTATGTCCAAGACCATCTCAAAGACATCCTCGTCAGCCAGGACCTGCGGCGTTTCATCCTGTGATGGCGAAACCCGTCGCGACGCTCCTCATCGGGCTGTGGCTCGCCGCCGCGCCGGCGTGCGGCCGCAAGGGCCCCCTCGTCGCCCCTTTGGGGCGGGTACCGATGCCCGTTGAAGGGCTGACCGCAGCCGCCGGAGACGGCCTGATCGTCCTCCGGTGGACGAACCCGGTCAAGGAGATCTCGGGACGGCCGCTCGGTCCGCTCGGCGCGGTCGAGATCTGGGTTTTCGACAAGGGGCTCCCGGACGGCGAAGGGCCTCTAACGTCCGAGGCGATCGAAAAGACGGCCCGGCTCGTCCGCAAGATCCCCGGCAAGGAGATCGGAATTGCCGCCGGAACGGAAGCGCAGGCCCCCGGCGTGATGACGTTTACTTACGCCATACCGGCGGCGGCGGCCCCTCCGGAGAAGCTGGCCTTCGTTGTCCGTGTTTTCGACGGCAAAGGGCGGGCTTCGGAATTCTCGGCGCCCGTCGCCGTCGACCTCACCCGGAAAGACACCGGGGTCGACCGGCCGGCCGCCGAAGGTGTATCCTGATGTCGGGAGAGAAGCCTTGAAGATCTACCGGTTCCGCTATCGCAAGAGGGTCCTCCAAGGCGTCCTCAAAGAGGAGTTTCTTTTCCCGATCGTCGGGTCGGTCTTTGGCGATTTCCGTATCGGCACGAGCCCGGTCCCCATCAGCGACGTCCGCGTCCTGCCGCCGGTCCTGCCCTCGAAGATCATCGGCATCGGCCGCAACTATCGCGAGCACGCCAAGGAACTGGGGAACCCGCTGCCCGAGGAACCGCTCATCTTCCTCAAGCCGCCGTCGGCCGTCATCGGTCACCTCGAGGCCGTCATTCAGCCGCCCGTTTCCGTCCGGGTGGACTACGAGGGCGAGGTCGGCGTCGTCATCCGCAAGAAGACCCATCCGTTCCGCGACGATGAGCCGGTCGAGAGCTTCATCCTCGGCTACACCTGTTTCAATGACGTCACCGCCCGCGACCTGCAGACGAAGGACGTTCAGTTCACGCGGGCCAAGGGATTCGACACGTTCGCCGCCGTCGGTCCTTGCATCGCGACCGGACTCGACCCGGACGGGCTCCGCCTGAAGACCTTCCTCAACGGCAAGCTCGTCCAATCCGGGACGACGGCCAACCTGATCTTTTCCATCCCCACCCTCGTCCGTTTCCTGTCCCGGATCATGACCCTCAATCCCGGCGACATCATCGCCACGGGAACGCCCGCCGGGGTCGGTCCCACGTCGCCCGGCGACCGTGTCGACGTTCAGGTCGAGGGGATCGGCGTGCTTTCGAACACGTTCACTCGCTCGAGCGCCTAGGAGGACCCATGAAGCTGTTTCTGGATTCGGCCAATCTCGACGAGATCCGCGAGGTCGCGAGCTGGGGCGTCCTCGACGGCGTGACCACGAACCCGTCGCTCTGCTCCAAGGAGAACGTGACCTTCGAGGACAACATCCGGGCCATCTGCGCCCTGACGTCCGGGCCGGTCAGCGCCGAATGCGTCTCGCTCAAGGCCGAGGAGATCATTCCCGAAGCCCGGACCCTGGCCCGGATCGCGCCCAACGTCGCCGTCAAGATCCCCGTCGGCCTCGAAGGCCTCAAGGCCGCCAAGATGCTCGACGGAGAAGGCATCGCGGTCAACATGACCCTCGTCTTCTCCGCGGGCCAGGCCCTGCTCGCAGCCAAGGCCGGGGCCCGGTTCGTCAGCCCCTTCATCGGCCGCCTCGACGACGTGTCGGAAGACGGCATGGCCCTGATCGAAGAGATCGTCGAGATCTTCGAGAACTACCGGTTCAAGACCGAGGTCATCGTGGCCAGCGTCCGTCACCCACGGCACGTCATCGAAGCGGCCCGAATAGGGGCCGACATCGCCACCGTCCCCTTCGCGGTCATGCAGAAGCTCGTCCGTCACCCGCTGACGGACGCCGGGGTCGAGAAGTTCCTGGCCGATTGGAGAAAAGTCAAGAAGTGAGTCTCCACACCGTCGTCCGGATCCGGGAGCAGGCCCGGTCCCTTGCCCGCAAGGTCCGGCGGGCCGCGGTGTTCGTCCTCGTCTTGACGGTCCTCGTCGTCGTCCTGGTCGTCGGCAAGAACGTCCTCCTGAAGGAGGTCGCCGCCGGGATCCACAAGTCCTTCGCCTACGACAGCCTGAAGCTGTCCTACTTCCCCCCGGCCCTGGTCATCGAGAACGTCCGCTCCCTGGTCGAACCCCCGATGCTGAGGGCCCGACAGGTCCGGATCGAGGTCCCGTACTTGTCGCTCCTCCGGAACCGGAAGGTCCTGTCCGTCGTCCTCGAATCCCCCGAGGTCCATATCCGCCCGCCCGCGGCCGGCGCCCCCCGCCGCAAGGCCCGCCCGCCCCTGTCCATCCTCGAGCTCCCCTTCGTCATCGAGAGCGGCCGCATCGAGAACGGCGCGGTCTTCTTCGAGTCGGGGGCGACGACGCTCGAGGCCCGCGGCGTCCGGGCCCTGGTCACCCAGAATGGCGCGGCTTTTTCCATCCGGGCCACGGCCGAGACGAGCGGCTTCATGTCCGCGGGGCGGAGCCTGACCCCGATCGGCGCCCTGAACGTGCTCCTCACGGGCAACGGGGAGGATGTGACCGTCAACCGGCTTGCGGTCGAAGGACCTGGTCTCACGCTCACGGCGGGCGGACTCGTTAAGAACTTCTTCGATCCGGCGATCGAGCTCGACGCCCGGTTCGATCTCGATACGGTCATCCTCGACGACGTCCTGCGCATGCCCTTCGCTTGGGCCGGGAGGATGGCCGGCGAGGGCCGGCTCGAGCGCAAAGACCGCCGGCTATCTTTCTCGACCAGCGTGTCCTCGGACACGCTGGTCATCAACGACGTGGCCATGGGAGCCGCCCGGGGCAGCTTCGAGTTCGCTCCTAAGGACGGGGGACGCCTCGAGCTCGGCTTCCAGAAGCCGGGGCGGCCGGCCGAGAGCCTGAGCCTGACCTTCCTGTCGGACCGGATCGAAGGCCGGGTCGCATCGATCTTCGTCGATCCGGTGTTCCGGGAGATCAAGATCCCGTGGCCGGTCCGATCCCCGGCCTGGGGGACGTTCAGCCTGGCCCACGGCCGGCTCGCGGTCGATGCCGAATTCCGTGACCCCTCGCTGGAGCGGCGAGGAAACACCTTCGCTTTCCGCGGCGGTCTCAAGGTCGGCGTCGATTTACCCTCCCACATTGTCACCATCGAGACCACCGGCCTCGAATCGGATTTCGGACGGCTCCAAGCGACGGCCCGGATCGACCTTGCCGGGGACATCGATGCCCGGATCCAGGGGCAGGTCTCCGACGTCAAGGAGACCCGGGAGTTCGTGGCCCTCGTCCTCGCCCAGCCGTTCGGCTTCGGAGAGGTCCGCGGCAAGGGTTATGCCGATGTCCGGCTCACCGGGCGTTCGGCCTCGCCGGCGGTTGCCATCAAGGCCACGCTGTCCCCCGGGGGCTTCGATCTGTTCGACGCGGCGTTCGTCGACGCAGATGTCGTCCTCGCGGGTGGGGTCTTTGAAGGCCGTTTCGATGTCGATGACCCCGCTCTGAAGGGCCAGGTCGGCGTCAAAACATCGGGCGGCGACCTCGAAGTCGACGTCAAGAACGGAGACGCCGAGCTCAATCATGTCCTGCCGACTCTCGGGATCCCGGTCGCCCTCTCCGGCCGTGCCGCGGGCGATTTTCGGATGGTCCAGAAGGCCGGCGGCGTCCAGGAGTTCTCGGGGAATTTCACCAGTCCCGAGATCAAGGGCTACGGCCAAACGGCCTCCAACGTCTCCGGTCAGCTGGCCTGGAAGGACGGCGTCATTTCCTTTCCCGAGCTGGCCATGGATTTCTACGGCGGCCGCCTCGAGGGCCGCCTGCTCATCGGCACCCTCCACGGCGAATTCGATGTCGATGCCCGCGGCGAGGAGCTCGATTTCGCCCGGGTCGTCCCGTCAGCGTCCGGACGGCTGTCTCTGTCTCTCGCCGGACGCGGCACATTCGGCCAGGAAAAGCTCCCCGGCCTCTTCACCATCAAGGACCTGATGCTATCGCCCCTTAATAAGACCGAGGGCCGCGGCGAGCTCCAGATCGGCGCGGCCGGCGGCAAGATCACCCTGGATCTCAAGGGCAATCTCGTCCCAGGGGACAATCCTGTCGACGGCGCTTTCGAGTTTCCCCTCACGGGCGAGCTATGGAGCGGCGTTCTCAAAGGACGCATCACCGACCTCGACCTCATCGTCCCGTGGAAAGGCGCCCAAGGCCGGATCGACTACGCCGCGGACATCCGGTCGACCGCGGCCGCGGCCAGGGTCGCCGTGACCCTGAACGTGGCCGCCCCGATCATGCCCCTGCCGGGATTCGCTTACGCCGTGACCGACTTCACCTCTGCCATGAGCTATCTCGACGGCGTCCTGACCATCACCAAGCTCGGCGGGAAGCTCGGCGGGGGACCCCTGGCCGGCTCGGGCACGATCGGCATCGGCGAAGGCGGCATCGCCACGATGGACATCACCTTCGAGGGCCGGGACATGGTCCTGTCCCCCATGGAGCGGATGCGGGCCCAGGCCGACGCGACGTTGCGCATTCTCAAAGACGAAAAGCGCTTCGTCACGGAAGGGGAGATCTTGTTCAAGCGGTTCGACTTCCGGCGCGAGGTCTACGAGCCCTTCGACTTCTCCTCGGCGCCGGCTTCGGAGTCCTCGGGGCCGTCGTTCTTCGACGGCATGTCGCTCAACATCCGCCTGCGGGCCGACGAGAACGCGATCGTCCAGAACTCGCTGGGCCGGTTCGACATCCGCTTCAATCTGAGCGCCACCGGCGCTTTCGATGAGCCCGTTCTCCTCGGCGACATCGACCTCGTCAGCGGCGACTTCTATTTCCAGGACCGGAGCTTCCGCGTCATCCATGGCCGGCTGAGCTTCACGGATCCTGTGAGCGAGCCGTATCTCGATTTCCGCGGGGAGACCTACGTCAAGGACTACCGGGTGACGCTCGACATGAGCGGTCCCGTGAGCCGCCTCAAGCCGGAGTTCACCTCGTCGCCGCCGCTGCCGCCGGAGGAGATCTTGTCGCTCCTGGCGCTCGGGGAGTCCTTCCGGCGAATGTATTATTCGTATGCCGGGGACCGGAGCACGGCCTTGAACACGGCGTCCCTGCTGACCTATCAGATCGCCGATCTAGCCAAGAGGGGAGCCGGGGGCCTGTTCTCCCTCGACCGCTTCCGGATCGATCCCTACATCCCGGAGGGCGCCCCCGGGGGCATCGCCGCCCGGATCACGGTGGGCAAGAAGGTGTCCAAGAACCTGTTGGTCCTGTATTCGACCATTCTCGCTAATTCGAGCGTCAGGTCCGAGATCGATGAAGTTCCGATCTTCCGCATGGAGTGGGACATCAGCCGGAGATTTTCGCTCGTCGGCGGGCGGGACGACCGGGGGAGGCTTGGTTTCGATGTCAAGTTCCGCAAGCGCTTCTAGGGCGCGGCTGCAGGCCGGACGGACAGGGGCGGCCCTCGTCCTCGTTTTGGTCCTCGCCTTGGCCAACGGGCCGCCTCTCGTCGCCCAGGAGGCCGCCGTCGTCGCCAGCGTCGTCGTGCGGGTCGACGGGCGGCCGGGCGAGGCGGGACTCCTCGACCTCATCCCCATCCAGCCGGGCGACGGCTTCTCGCCGCGGCTCGTCGATCAGGCCGTCAAGCAGATCTTCCGGACCGGGCTCTTCGCCGACGTCCGGGTCACGAAGCAAGGCGAGCAGCGGATCGATCTCTTTTTCGATCTGGTCCGCAAGGTGTTCATCAACGCCGTCCGTTTCCGCGGACCGAAGTTCTCCGCGACGCGCCTGCGGGAGAGCCTGACGGTGCTGCGGCCGGGGGCCTATCTCCAGGAGGATCGCATCCCGGACGCGATCAAGGAAGTTCAGGCCGGGCTGAGGCAGGAGGGCTTTTCCGACGCCGTCGTCGTGTGCGACGTCAAGAAGAGGGAAGGGGCCTCCTCGGCCGATCTGGTTTTTCGGGTCCTGGACTGGAAGACTTTCCGCATCGGCGGGCTCGAGGTCGAGTGGAAGTCCGAGATCCCCGAACGGGCGCTCCTCAAGAAGATGAAGAGCAAGGTCGGGGACCTCTATAGGCCCAACCGTTTGGCCGCCGATCTCCAGGCCCTGTCCGGCGGCTTGGACAGGTCCGGCTACCCGCGGGCGGAGGTCCGTCTGGCCGGCGAAGCCTTCGATGAGGAGTCCCGCAGGGTCGACCTGCGCATCGAGATCCTGCCGAACGAGAAGATCACGATCGTCGTCAACGGGGCCAAGATCCCCGCCCGGATCCTGGCGCCGATCTGGGAAGAGCGCGTCTTCGAACAGTGGGGCCTGTCCGAGGGCGAAGCCCGGATCCTCAACTACGTCCGCCGGCAGGGCTATCTCTTCGCCACGGTCCAAAGCCGCGTCGAGAAGGGCCGGAACGAGCTCCGCATCATCCACGACGTTACCCGCGGCGAGAAGTCCAAGATCACCGGGGTCGAATTCCGCGGCAACTCGGCTTTTTCGAGCCTCGATCTGAGGACCCGGGTAGCCGTCCGCGAAGGGGTTCCGCTCTTCTCCCTCCTCAAATACGATAAGCTGTTTTCGATCCCTCGCGAGCTCGAGAGCTTTTACAAGGACAACGGCTTCGCCGGCGTCCAGGTCCGGCTCGACCTGGCCAGGGACACGCACGGCGTGCGGGCGGTTTTCGATATCCAGGAGGGACCGAAAACGATGATCGAGGCCATCCGCATCCAGGGAACCTCGCTCGTGTCCGCGGATGCGCTCGCGCGCGGCCTCGTCAGCCGGGAGGGCGGCCCCTTCTTCCCCCCGAACGTCCAGAGGGACGTCGGCCAGATCGAGACCTATTACCTCAATAGCGGCATCCGCGGCACCGGGGTCGTTCCCCGCGTCGAACGCCTGCCGGGGGGCCAGGTCGCCCTCGCTTATGAGATCACGGAGGGGACCCGGGTCAACGTCCGCGACGTCTTCATCACGGGGAACCGGACGACCCGGAACCGGGTCATCGGCCGCGAGATCCGCATCAAGAAGGGCGCCGCGGCCGACTTCTCGCTGGTCCAGGAGTCCAAGCAGCGACTCGAGCGCCTGGGCATCTTCTCCGAGGTCCGCGTGGACGAGGTTCAGACCGGACCGGCTGACGAGGTTGTCATCGTCACCGTCCGCGAGGGCGAGAAGAACTACGCCGGAGTCGGCCTCGGGGTCGAATCCCGAAACCCGGTGACCGGCTCTCTCGTCGACTGGCTCGATTTCCGGCCGCGCGGCACGGTCGAATACATCCGCAGCAACATCTTCGGCTTGGGAGCCCAGGTCGGCGTCCTGGGCCAGATCAGCACGATCGAGCGGCGGGCGGTCTTGTCCTGGAACCAGCCCTATTTCTTGGGCCTGTCCCTGCCGACCGCGATCCTCGGTTGGGCGGAGCGGGAAGCCCGGACGGGCTTCACCTTCGACCGCCGCGGCGTCAGCCTGAGCGCCGCCAAGCCGTTGACCAAAGCCCGCCTCCTGCTGGGGTCTCTGAGTCTGACCCGAACGTCCATTGTCCAGCCTGTCGATCTCTCCCAGCTCCCGCCGAACATCGACCGCCAGTTCCTCCCATACTCGGCCGCCTTGGCTTCCCTAAGCATGAGCTGGGAGAGGCGGGACGATACCCTGAACCCCACCCGGGGATGGTTTCTCAGCGCGGTCGGCGAGATCGGCGTGCCCGTCTTCGGCACGGAGGCGAACTACCAAAAACTCTTCGTCAAGTCCCAACTCTACCGGCCACTCACGTCGGGTCTGAACTTGGGGCTGATTGCGCGGCTCGGGCTCGGCAACGGTCTGAGCCACCTCCCCGAGCGGTTCTTTGCCGGCGGCAGCAATACGTTCCGGGGCGAGGAATTCGAGATGCTCGGGCCCATTGCCCCCGCCCCGGCGGACCCGACGACGCTCAAGCCCTACGGCGGGGAAGCGGTCTTCCTCGTCAATACGGAGCTGACCTTTGCCGCCTTCCCGGCGTGGAGGGAGTTCCGGCTGGCCTCCTTCTTCGACCTGGGCAACGTCTACGAGACCATCGGTCATTTCCGCCCCTTGGACCTCCGCGGGGCGGCCGGGGCCGGCATCCGCTACAGGACGCCTCTCGGGCCTGTCCGGGTGGAGATCGCTTGGAAGCTGTGGGGCTTCGATGTCCAGGACAAGAAGGGGCACCCGCTGATCTTCCTGACGATCGGCAATATCTTCTAATAATGAGGTGATGAGGACCATGATGAAGAGGATCCTGCTCGTCACGCTGCTCGCCGCGGCCGCCGGGCTGGCCCAGACCGTCAACTGTGTCGTGGCCGTCGTCAACGGCGAGATCATCACGCTCCTCGACGTCGAGGTGACCGCCGAGTTCGGCCTGGGGCAGGACCCGGCGGCCGAGAACACGGCGAACGCGCGGCTTGCCGCCCTCGAGGCGCTCATCGACCGGAAGGTCGTCCTGAACCTGGCCCGCGAAGTCCGAGGGATCAACAAAGACGAGCTGGCCGCGGCGGCCGCCGACCTGAGGCAGAGCGTCGGTGAAGAAGCCTTCAAGGCCAAATTGGGCAAGTTCGGCCTCAAGGCCCAAGACCTCGAACCGTATCTCGAGGACCGCATTCTCTACGACCGCGCCCTGGCGCTGCGGTTCAGCCAATCGATCCCGGTCTCGGTGACCGAAGTGGAGCGGCACTACCGAGACATCTATGTTCCCGAGCAGACCCGTCTCGGGGTAGCGGCCGAACCGCTCGACCGGGTCTCGGACTCGATCCAGGTGCGGATCCGCGATGAGCGGAGGGCCCAGCAGACGACGAGCTGGGTCCGCGACCTGAGGAAGAGCGCCGACATCCAGATCAAAAAGGACTGCTTGAAGTGAACATCGCCTATCTCTTTCCCGGACAAGGTTCCCAGACGGTCGGCATGGGCAGGGATCTTTTTGACCGCTCGCCGGAAGCCCGGGCGCTGTTCGAGAAGGCCGACGGGGCCCTCGGGTTCTCGCTGTCCAAGATCTGTTTCGAAGGGCCCGAGGAGGATCTGCGACTGACGCAGAACACCCAGCCCGCGCTTCTCGTCGTCAGCACGGCCGCCTGCCGCACCCTCGGGCGTGATCCTGTCGTCGCCGCGGGACACAGCCTGGGCGAGTACTCGGCCCTCGTCGCCGCCGGCTGCCTCCGCTTCGAGGACGCGGTCGTCCTTGTCCACAAGCGGGGCCGCTATATGCAGGACGCGGTGCCCGTCGGCGTCGGCGGGATGGCCGCGGTCTTGGGGGTCCCGGGCGATGAGGTGGCCCGGCGCCTCGGCGAAGTGAGGGCGGGCATCGTCGAGATCGCCAACTGGAACAGCGACGATCAGATCGTCATCTCCGGGGAAAAGCCCGCGGTCGAAGAGGCGCTGGCCCTGATCAAGGCGCCGCGGTCGGTCATGCTTCCCGTCAGCGCGCCGTTCCACTCCCGGCTCATGAAGCCGGCCGAAGAGAAGCTGGCCGCGGACCTCGACGCCGTGGCATTCGCCGATCCGCGCTTCCCGATCATCACCAACGTCGACGCCCGGCTCATCCGGACGGGCGCCGAGGCCCGGGAGGCCCTCAAGCGGCAGGTCAGCCGGGCCGTTCTCTGGACGAAGTCCATGGCCGTGATGAGGGATCTCGGGATCGACGCCTGCGTCGAATGCGGACCGGGCAAAGTCCTCGCCGGACTGGTCAAGCGCATCGCCCGGGGCTGGCCCAAGGCACCGGTGATCTATAACGTCGAGAACTGGGAAGGGGCGGAGATAGCCCGGGCGGCCTTATTCGGCCTGCTGTGAAATGACCCGCGGCCCGAAGCGGACGAAGTACTCGAGGGCCGAGATGATGGCCAGGGCGAAGACGAGCCACAGCCCGACCTTGGCCACGATGTAGAACTTCCCGAGGTACAGGGGGCCGAGCACCAGGGCCCCGATGATCCAGGATTCGCTGCCCATCTTGGCCTTGCCGAAGGCCGAAGCCGGGATGTTGACCCCCTTGGACGAGGCCATGGCCCGGAAGCCGGTTACGGCGATCTCCCGGCCGATGATGACGATGGCCGCCCAGGCCGGGACGCGTCCGAGCTCGACGAGGCAGATGAGCGCCGAGGCGATGAGAAGCTTGTCGGCCGTCGGGTCGAGGAGTTGGCCGAGCACGGTGACCATCCCTTTCCGGCGGGCCAGCCAGCCGTCCAGCCAGTCCGTGAGCGAGGCGAAGATGAAGATGATGCAGGCGACGAGGTCGTGGCCCTGGAAGTTCGTCAGCATGACGGCGACCACGGCCGGAATGGCCAAAATCCTCGCCAAGCTCAAGTAATTGGGGATGTTCACGCCCCCGAGATTACACCACCGCCCCCAAGAGTGTCAATCTTGCAAAAGGGGAGGGCCGTGGGTATAGTGAACATTCGCCGATGGCCAACGATACCTCTCTGACCCCGATGATGGAGCAGTATTTCCGCATCAAGGAGCTCCATCGCGACGCCCTGCTTTTCTTCCGTTTGGGCGACTTCTACGAGATGTTCTATGAAGACGCCAAGATCGCCGCGCCCATCCTCGACATCGCCTTGACCTCGCGGCAGAAGGTGCCCATGTGCGGCGTGCCCTATCACGCCGTCAATTCGTACCTGCCCAAGCTCCTGCGGCAGGGCTTTAAAGTGGCCATGTGCGAACAGGTCGAGGACCCCAAGGCGGCCAAGGGCGTCGTCCGGCGCGAGGTCATCAAGGTCCTGACGCCAGGCACGGCCGTCGAGATCGAGCTCGAAGAGGCCAAGGAGAGCACGTACATCGCTTCGCTGGCCCTCACCGATGACGGCTGGGGCCTGGCGTTGGTCGACCTCGCGGCCGGCGAGGTCCGGACCCTCGAGGGCGCCTGGGCCGAAGCCAAGCTCCTGGCCGACGAGCTCTTCAAAGCCGCGCCGAAGGAGATCCTCTATCCCGAAGGCGCGGAGGACGCTCTGCGACGCGTCCTCCCCCTCGACGGGTCGAACGGTGCCGCCCTGAGCCCGGCCGAAGGCTGGCTCTTCGATCCGCCCCAGGCGGCCCGGGTGGTCCTCGAACACTTCGGCGCCAAATCGCTCGCCGGCTTCGGCCTCGAGGACAAGCCTCGGGCCGTGGCCGCGGCCGGGGCCCTCATCGCCTACGTCAAGAAGGTCCGGCAGGATTCCCTGGCCCTCGTCCACCGCCTCTCGTATCTCAACGCCGCGAGTCACCTCGTCCTCGACGCGACGACTGTCCGCAACCTCGAGCTCGTCCGTAACCTCCGCGACGGCAAGCTCAAGGGCACACTCCTCGACGTCATAGATTTCACGGTCACCGCTCCGGGCGGCCGCCTGCTCCGCTCCTGGCTCCTCCGGCCCCTCCGCGATGTCACCGAGATCGCCGCCCGCCAGGACGCCGTGGCCGAGGGTCTCGGCGCGACCATCGCCCGCCGCGAGATCCGCGAGACGCTCAAGGGCGTTCACGACCTGGAACGGCTCGTTGGAAAGATCGCCCTGGCCGCGGCGCACCCGCGCGACCTCGTCGCACTCAAGCTGTCGCTCGCCCCGCTGCCGTCGATCGAGCACGAGGTCCGCGCCTTCTCGTCCGGTCCCTTCAAAGAGGTGGCCGGCCGCTGGGATAACGCCGCCGACGTCGCCGCTCTTGTCGACACGGCCATCCTCGACGAGCCCGCCTTTCTCTTGACCGAAGGCGGCATTATCAAGGACGGCTGGAATGCCGAGCTCGACGACCTGCGCTCGGTCAGCCGCTCCGGCAAGGGCTTCATCGCCCAGCTCGAGAGCCGCGAGCGGGAGCGCACCGGCATCGGCTCGCTCAAGGTCCGCTACAACAAGGTCTTCGGCTATTACATCGAAGTGACCAAGCCCCACCTGGACCGGGTCCCGGCCGATTACATGCGCAAGCAGACGCTGGTCAACTCCGAGCGCTTCCTCACGCCGGAGCTCAAGGAGTACGAGGAGAAGGTCCTCCACGCCGAGGAGCGCATCGGCCTCCTCGAGCACCGCCTTTTCCTCGAGGTCCTCGAGACCGTCGCCCGGGAGACCCTGCGCCTGCAGCGGATGGCCGCCGATATCGCAGCGCTCGACGTCCTCCTGGCCCTGGCCGAGTGCGCCGCTTGCCGCGGCTACGTCCGCCCGACGGTCGACGAGGGGGACGCGATCCGCATCGAGGCCGGCCGCCATGCCGTCATCGAAACGACCCAAGCCGAGCCCTTCATCCCCAACGACCTCGAGCTCGACGCCGCCGAGAACCAGATCCTGATCATCACCGGTCCGAACATGGGCGGCAAATCGACCTTCCTGCGCCAGGCCGCGCTCATCGTCCTCCTCGGCCAGATGGGCGCCTTCGTCCCGGCCAAGTCGGCGACGATCGGCCTCGTCGACCGCATCTTCACCCGCATCGGGGCCATGGACTTCCTCAGCGTCGGGCAGTCGACGTTCATGGTCGAGATGCTGGAGACGGCCGCGATCCTCCACAACGCCACCGCCCGCAGCCTCATCCTCCTCGACGAGGTCGGCCGGGGCACGAGCACTTTCGACGGCCTGAGCATCGCCTGGGCCGTCGCCGAGCGGCTTCACGAGCGCGAGGACGTCCGTCCGAAGACGCTCTTCGCCACGCACTACCACGAGCTGACCGAGCTCGCGCTGACCCTGCCGCGGATCAAGAACTATCACGTGTCGGTCAGGGAGTGGAAGGACGAAGTCGTCTTTCTGCGCAAGATCGTCGCCGGCCCGTCCGATCGGAGCTACGGCATCCATGTCGCCAAGCTGGCCGGAATTCCCCGGGACGTTATCGACCGGGCTAGGGAGATCCTCTTCAATCTGGAGAAACAGGAGCTCGACGAGACCGGCCTGCCGCGTCTGGCCCACCGCGGCCGCCCGTCAGGGGACCGCAATCAGCTCATGCTCTTCGCCGAGGACCGGGAATTCGCCCTCCTGCGCGAGCTCAAGGAGGAGATCGAGGGTCTCGACCTCACGTCGCTGACCCCCCTCGAAGCGTTGAATATCCTGGCCGGGCTCAAAGGCCGGACCGGGTCCGGCTCGGCCGGTCAATAAGAGTCGGTTTCGTCCTCGACGGAGAAGCCGTCCCCGATGTCCTCGTCGTCCTCTTCGTCCGCGTCTTCGTCGAGGTCCTTGTCGCCGTTGCCCGAGAAGTGCGCTTCGCCATCGTCCGACTTTCGCTCTTCGATGGCTTCCTCGAACTCGTCGCGGTCCTCGAAGCGGCGGAGGGTGTTGGAGGCCGCGTCGCTGTAGCAGAGCTCGAGGAAATCGTCCTCGATGACGAGGAACACGGACTTCGAATGTCCGGTCTGGAGGTTTCCGATCGTCTCGACGACTTCCGCGCTTTTCGATTTCCGGATCGCGTCGAGCGTCAGCCAGCTCGTAACTTCCATCTCTTCCATGACGCGCCTCTGCTGACATTAGATATGCTTTTTTTTCCGCTTGTCAAGGGGGCATGCGGGGCCTGCGTTAGCCTTGAGCGCGAAGCCTTGACAGCCCTCCGCCGGGAGTCTCTAATAGGTAGGATAGTCCCTGAGGGAGGAGCGTCCGATGCGATGGGATCAGTTCACTGTGATGTCCCAGGAAGCCATCCAAAAGGCCCAGGGCCTGGCTGAGGAAAAGGGCCACCAGGAGATCCGGCCCGAGCATCTGCTGGCGAGCTTTCTCGCCCAGGACGAGAACATCGTCAACGCCATCCTGGCCAAGATCGGCGCGCCGGCGGCCAAGATCCGGGCCGACGTCGAGGCCGCACTCGAGCGCCTGCCCAAGGTCAGCGGGGGAGGGGAATCTTCCCTTTCGTCGGCCCTGCGCCAGATCCTTGATGAGGGGCGCAAAGTCGCGGACGAGCTCAAGGACGAGTACGTCTCGACCGAGCACCTCTTCCTGGCCATGCTCAAGGACGGGAAGAACGAAGCCTCACGGATCCTGCGCGCGAACGGGGTCGACGAAGACGCGGTCCTCAAGGCCCTGGCCGCGGTCCGCGGCTCGCAGCGGGTGACTGACCCCGAGCCGGAGGGCAAGTACCAGGTCCTCGAAAAATACACCCGCGACCTGACCGCCCTGGCCCGCCAGGGCAAGCTCGACCCGGTCATCGGCCGCGAGGACGAGATCCGCAGGGTCATCCAGGTCCTGTCGCGCCGGACCAAGAACAACCCCGTGCTCATCGGCGAGGCCGGCGTCGGCAAGACGGCCGTCGTCGAGGGCCTGGCCCAGCGCATCGCCAACGGCGACGTGCCGCAGTCGCTCAAGAACAAGCGCCTTCTCGCCCTCGACATGGGCTCCCTCGTCGCCGGGACGAAGTTCCGCGGCGAGTTCGAAGACCGGCTCAAGGCCGTGCTCAAGGAGATCAACGAGTCGGGCGGCGAGGTGGTCCTGTTTATCGACGAGCTCCACACGATCATAGGCGCAGGCGCGGCCGAGGGCGCGATCGACGCCTCGAACATGCTCAAGCCGGCCCTGGCCCGCGGCGAGCTCCGCTGCATCGGGGCGACGACGCTCGACGAGTACAAGAAGCACATCGAGAAGGACGCCGCCCTGGCGCGGCGCTTCCAGCAGGTCTACGTCGGGGAGCCCTCGGTCGAGGAGACGATCTCGATCCTGCGCGGGCTCAAGGAGAAGTACGAGGCCCACCACGGCGTCAAGATCAAGGACTCGGCGCTCGTCGCCGCGGCGACGCTGTCGTCGCGCTATATCACCAACCGGTTCCTGCCGGACAAGGCCATCGACCTGGTCGACGAGGCCGCGTCGCGCATCCGCATCCAGATCGACAGCCTGCCGGAGGAGCTCGACGAGCTCGACCGCCGGACGCTCCAGCTCGAGATCGAGCGCCAGGCCCTGAGGAAGGAGAAGGACCCGGCGTCGAAGGAGCGGCTGGAGAGGATCGAGGAAGAGCTGGCGAACCTCAAGGAAAAATCGTCGGCGCTCCGCGGCCGCTGGCAGAAGGAAAAGGAAACGATCGAGGCGGCCGGCAAGCTCAAGGAAAAGCGGGACGCCCTCAAGATCGAGGAGCAGAGCGCCGAGCGGCGCGGCGACCTGGAGAAAGCGGCCGAGATCCGCTACGGCAAGCTTATCGACCTCCAGAAGCAGATGGACAAGTCCGCGGCCGACCTCGCGGCGCTTCAGACCAAGGGGCGGATGCTCAAGGAAGAGGTCGACGAGGAGGATATCGCCCAGGTCGTTTCCAAGTGGACCGGCATCCCGGTCTCCAAAATGCTCGAGGGCGAGGTCGACCGGCTCATCCACATGGAGGAGATCCTCGGGAAGCGGGTCATCGGCCAGGAGGCGGCCATCCAGGCGGTCGCGGCCACGGTTCGCCGGTCGCGCGCGGGAATTCAGGAGGCGGGCCGGCCCATCGGCTCGTTCATCTTTCTCGGCCCGACGGGCGTCGGCAAGACCGAGCTGGCCCGCGCCCTGGCCGAATTCCTTTTTGACGACGAGAAGGCCATGGTCCGGCTGGACATGTCCGAGTACATGGAAAAGCATACCGTCAGCCGGCTCATCGGCGCGCCGCCCGGCTACGTCGGCTACGAGGAGGGCGGCCAGCTGACCGAGGCGGTCAAGCGCCGGCCCTATTCGATCGTCCTCCTCGACGAGATCGAGAAGGCCCACCCCGACGTCTTCAATGTCCTGCTCCAGATCCTCGAGGACGGGCGGCTGACGGACGGCCAGGGCCGGACGGTCGATTTCAAGAACACGCTCATCATCATGACCTCGAACCTGGGCAGCCAGGTCATCAAGGAGCTCAGCCGCGATTATGAGGCCATGGAGAAGGAAGTCCGCAAGGTCCTCGAGGCCCAGTTCAAGCCCGAGTTCCTCAACCGCATCGACGAGGTCATCATCTTCAAGCCGCTTGCGAAGAGCGCCATCCTCCAGATCGTCGGGCTGCAGATCGATCTCTTGGCGAAGAGGCTGGCCGACCGCAAGATCGGGCTCGAGGTCACGAAGGAGGCCAAGGAGCTTCTCTCGGAGCGGGGTTTCGACCCCGTGTATGGCGCCAGACCTCTCAAGCGGACCATCCAGAAGGACGTCCAGAATCCCCTGGCCATGAAGATCTTGGCCGGGGAATACGGAGAAGGCGACACGGCCGTGGTCGCCGTCGACAAGAAGGGCGAGCTCACGTTCGGAAAAAAATAGGGTCCTGGGTACCCGCCTTTTCCAATTTCGGATACAATGGGTCGACTCTCAGTCAGTGGAGATTTGAACCATGACCAAAAAGATAGTCCTGGCGGCCATCGTGGGCCTATCCGTTCTGCCTTCGCTCGCGCCGGCGAATGGCCTCAATCTGAACGGGCTCGGCACCCGGGCCCAGGGAATGGGCGGCGCCTACGTAAGCATCGCCAACGATTTCAGCGCCGTCTTCTGGAACCCGGCCGGGGCGGCCGGCTTCCGGCAGACGACCTTCGGTTTTTATGCCTCAGATCTGATGCCTCGGACGACCTATCGCTTCATTCCGGAGGCCTCCCCGGATGCCCTGGTTGACGCCAAGACCAAGATCTCGCACTATCTGAGCTTCCTCGCTGGCTACTACAAGCCCCTAAGCTCCAAGATCGTTCTGGTCGTTGGCATCGGGACTCCCGCCGCCCAGGGGACGATGTGGAACTGAGCGGACTTCGCTAACATCTCGGACGGCATCACTTATGACTGGTCGAGCCGGGTCTATGTCTTTTCTCTTTCGCCGATGGTCGCGGCCAAGCTCAGCGAAGCGATCTCTGTCGGCGCGGCGATCAACGTCGATCACGGCACGTTCACGCTCAAGATGCCCGCGGGACCGTCCCAGGGGGTTCCGGCCTTTGAAGAGGTCGGGGCACCCCTCGCGGACCTCGGTCAGTACGAGGAAAACATGAATGGCTGGGGATTCGGAGCGACCTTCGGCGTGCTTGTGAAGCCCGTCGAAAAGCTCTCGATCGGCTTGACCGTGCGGACGCCGAAGACCATCGCCTTCGAGGGCGCGGCCAGCATGTCCAACATGACCACGTTTGGGCTTCCCGGGAGCTCCGATCTCCGCCGCAAGATCACCTGGCCCTTGGGGATCGCGGGGGGCGTTTCCTTCCGGCCGGTCGAGCGCCTGTTCCTGAGCGCCGACGTGCACTGGACCCAGTGGTCAAAGCTCGATCAGATCACGACGACGTTCCTTGATTCCGTTTGGGCCGAGCTCGCCCTCGTCGATGGGAGGGATGTCCGGGACCTTAACTGGAAGGACGCGACCCAGATCCGCTTCGGCGCGGAATACCTCTTGAGCCCGTCGACCGCGCTCCGCGCCGGGTATTATCATGATCCGGCCCCCGGACGGGATTCGAGCCTCGACGTTCTCTTGCCGACTTTCACGAACAATGTGTTTTCAGTCGGGATCGGCAAGACTCTCGGAGGCCTTCAATTAGACTTCGGACTGGAGTACGTGGCGGGACTGAAGCGGCAATTGGAACTGTTCTTTTCGACCTTTGTCTTTACCAGCCACGCGGTCGTTCCCTCCGTTTCGGCCAGCTACAGGTTCTGACCCTCCGTCCGCACGCAGAGACGCCCTCTATCCTTAAGTAGGGAGTCTTTCTAAGTTGGAGGGTTAGGTCTGAGGCATAAAAAAATGGCTAGGGACGGAATTGAACCGCCGACGCAAGGATTTTCAGTCCTTCGCTCTACCAACTGAGCTACCTAGCCATCGCACCGTCCAGCGACCGCCGGAAAGCGCGTAAAGTATAGCTATTCGGGGTGCCAAAGTCAACGGCCCGAGACCGTCTGTCAAGGCAACATGAATCTTTCCGGTCCTGGGCAACGTGAATCTTTCCGCTTTTGTCATCATCTAGGGTCTCTCGGGCAGATCGTCTGCGAACCGGTCTCTGTAAACCTTCCAAGGGTGCGTCGGGGGCGGTGTGTACTTGGGCGGCTTCGGCCTGACCACGGGCGCCGCCGGGATGCGCTTCGGCCGTTCGGGGATCTCCCGGTAGCCCAGGTCCCGGCCTTCGTAGCGGATGGCCATCCGACCGTCGAAGTGAAGCATCACCGTGGTCGGCCGGCCCAGCATCCGACGTGCCGGCTCCTCGATGACGAAGCGCCGGCCCTTCCAACGGATGATGTAGCCGTCGAGGATCGTCCGGACTGTCTTGAGGCAGAAGATCTCTTCGAACTTAAGCCCCTTGGGCAGCGGCCGGTGAAGGTCCTCCGGCTCGCGCGGTTCACGCTCAAACTGGGCGTTAAATCGAGGCAGATACGACTCAAGGAAGCGGTTCGCATCTTCCAGAGTCGAGATCGAAGCCAGCCGCAGCTCCTTGACCAGTCGGTCCTGAAGGGTGGCGAAGGCCCGCTCGATCCGGCCCTTGGCCTGCGGCGAGTGGGCATGGATGATCTTGATCCCCAGCTCCTGGGTCGCCCGTTCGAACTGGGTCGATGCCTCATCGCCCCTCAAGAGCTCGTCCTCGGAGGGGTGTCGAACCGTCTTATAAGTGCTGTGTTTATCAACGTATAGGCTCTGGGGAAGCCCGTAGCGGCGGATATAGCCCTCGAGCACGTTCATGGCCGGATAAACCCCTTCATACTCGTAAAAATGGCCGCAGAAGCGGTTCCGCGCATCGTCCACCATGCCCATCAGGACGAGCTTCGGGCCGCGCTTCTCGAGCCAGGCGTGATGCGATCCGTCCATCTGAACCAGCTCCCCATAGTGGGCCCGTGGCTCCCGCCACGGGTGGACCTCGCTTTTATGCCGATGGACGCGCCACAACCCCGCCCCGATCATGATCTGGCGCATCTTCTCGTCACTGACCCTGATCTTGTCCCTCTTCCAGAGCTTCTCGGCCGCGAACTTAGGCTTGAAGTCCGGGTAACGAACCTTAACCAGGGTGACGATCTTGTCAACCAGTGTCTGCGCCAGCCGCTTCGGCGACGGCTTGCCCCGGTTCCCGTGAGCCAACCCCCTGGCCCCGTCCCGCTCGACCTTCCGGACCAGGTTCCGCACCTGGCGGGTCGAGAGATCCAACAGCTCAGCTGCGACCTTCTGCTTAAGCTCCCGCTTCATGACCCGCCGGACGATCGCCAGCCTCTCAAGCTCCTTCTTGGTCAACGTGATCAGTTCCTCTCTCACAGGGCCGGTCCTCCTTCTTGTCGAAGGAGTACCTTAGCCCAAAAAAGCGGAAATATTCACGTTGCCCAAAGCGGAAATTATCACGTTGCCGCAACA
>JADGNU010000034.1 GCA_017883305.1 Candidatus Aminicenantota bacterium
GGCGCCCTGGCCGAGGTCGACCTTCCGGGGCGCCCCGTCATCGCGGGCCTGGATCTTGCGCAGGTTGACGATGATGTCGCCCCGGTCGTCTTCGTTGTGGGCGACCATGACCGAGCCGTCGATGCTGGCCTTCCGGCCGACGAGAACGGTGAAGCACTCGCCGTCACGGCTCCCGGCGGCCGCGGCGAAGCCGGCGAGCGCGAGGAGGAGCGGAAAGAGAGCAATGACCCGCTTATTCGCGTTTGTCATGGCCCCAATCTACTCCTCGGGGCCGGACGTGTTCAAGCCCGATCAGGCTATCAGTTCTTTTTTCCGACAGAGGGGGCGTCCTGGGCACTGCCGGGCTTGATCGTCCCGTTGCGGCGTGCCTGGGCCTCCAGAGCCGCTCCGGATCTCGAAACGTTCATCCACTCGGCCTTCAGGGGCACCAGGTCCGGGTCATAAACGGTTCCGGGCGCGGGCAGAACTCCGTAGAGGACGTAGTCGGAGACAGCCTGATCGGCCGGCGTGAAATACCAGAACGTGCAGTGTCCCCAGACGCTCGCCGAGAGCAAACGGGAATTCGCCAGATGGCTCTCTCTGAATACGATGTTCTCGCTTCCCGGCGCGATCATTTCTGAGATCGTCGATTCGGCCGCGGCGGCGCCGTCCTGAGGCGCGTTCCTGTAGCCTGAAAAGTGGTAGACGAGGCCCGCGGCGCACACCCCGATGGATATGAACCAAAGGAACTTTTTCATGATTCTCGCCTCACCCCGCATATTGCCGGAAGCCCTGACGGGCTTATTCTGCTCGATGGCTGGAGGTTGAAAGATCAAAAGAGAATGAAAACACATCCACCTTAAAAGATATTCTGATGACCCCCGCCGATGGCCCAACTATATTCCCCGACGAGGCCCTTGTCAAGGGTGAAAAAAGCTGGATGCCGCCGTTCGTTTGACAGGCGGGGAGGGCGCCGATAGAATGAACTCCGCCCATGGAACAGGCGATCGAAGCGAGAAATCAGCGGGAGTTGAAGGCCTTTGCCTTGGACCTCGGCTTCGACCTCTTCGGAATCGCCGACGTCACCGGGTTAAGGGACGATTTTCTGCTCGAGCCCGCAACGCGGGACCGCTTTGGGCTGGCCGTCTCGCTGGGCAAGCGCCTGAGCGACGCCGTTCTCGACGATATTCCCGATCACCCGACGTCGATCTACTTTCACCATTACCGGCAGATGAACTTCTTCCTCGACCGCGGGGCGCTTCTCGTCGCCGACTTTATCCAGAAGCGGGGATCCCGGTCGCTGGCCATTGCGGCCTCGCAGATCATCGACTGGAAGAAGCAGCGGGCCCACGTCTCGCATAAGCACGTCGGACGGGCCGCCGGCCTGGGCTGGTTCGGCCGCAACAATCTGCTCGTCAACCCCGACCTTGGCGCGCATTTCCGGCTGGTCACCGTGCTCACGGACATGCTGCTCGAGCCGGACGCCCTGCTCGACCGCGAATGCGGCGTCTGCCGCGCCTGTGCCAAAGCCTGCCCGGCCGGGGCCATCAAGGACACGCGCGAAGCGTTCGATCACCTGGCCTGTTTCGAGATGCTCCAGGAGTTCCGCAAGAAGGGCCACACGACCCAGTTCATCTGCGGCATCTGTGTCCGCGACTGCCGCGGCCCCAAGCCCTGTGATCAATTGGAATAGAAGAGAAGCTCGAGTCTCCGGGGAGGGAGTCCGGTCATGAGAAACAAAGACGGAATGACACGAAGGGAATTTTTTGTCGCGGGCGCGGGCCTCGCTGGCGGCGCAGCGCTTTCGGCTGGGGCCGCGACCCTAGGCGGTTCGGCCGCCTCGCTCGGGGGCGGGAAAACGGCGGGGATCGGGCCGGCCCAGGCGGCGGTCCCGACGGGAAAGTCGCGCGTCGTCCTGGTCAAGACCGATTCCCGGGCCGACGGGGTGAAGAAATGCCTCGACCTCCTGGGAGGCGATCCCTTCAAGGGCGAGAGGGTCCTCGTCAAGCCGAACTTCAACACGTCCGACGAAACGCCGGGCTCGACCCACAACGATACGCTCAAGGCGCTCCTGGCGGGCATCCGGGACGGGGGCGCCAAGACCCTGTCCATCGGCGACCGCAGCGGACCCGAGCCCACGCTCCAGGTCTTCGAGAAGAAGGGAATCCCGGCCTTGGCCGCTTCCTTCGACGCCAAGGTCCTGAACTTTGACGCACTCGGCGAGACGGGCTACGTCAAGTTCGACCCGCCGGCCTCTCATTGGAAGGACGGCTTCCTCGTCGCCCGGCCCGTCGTCGACGCGGGGTGCGTCGTTTCGACCTGCTGCCTCAAGACCCACCAGTTCGGCGGAGTCTTCACGATGTCGCTCAAGAACTCCGTCGGGATCGTGCCGCGCGCCGGGCACAATTACATGCGCCAGCTCCACGGCTCGGCCGACCAGCGGCGGATGATCGCCGAGATCAACACCGCTTACAAGCCGGCGGTTATCGTCGTCGACGGCCTCGTGGCCTTCGTCGACGAGGGCCCGATGACCGGGCCGCGCAAGGACGCCGGCGTCTTCCTGGCCGGCACCGACCGCATCGCCGTCGACGCCGTCGGCGTCGCCATCCTCAAGGAGCTTGGCTCGAACGACGCCATCATGAAGCCGGCCATCTTCGCCCAGGAACAGATCTCCTGGGCCGTCCAGCTGGGGTTGGGGATCTCGTCGGCCGCCGATATCGTCATCGCGACTCCCGACGCGGCCAGCGAAGCCTACGCGGAGAAGATCAGGAAGATCCTCGCGGCCGGCTGAGTCCCTTTCCGGGTCGCGCTCAGAACCGGAACCCGGCCCGGATGCCGCAGAAGAGGCGGCTCCCCTGCAACGAGAGGCTCGGGGCGTTGACCTCGGTCAACCGGACGAACTCTACCGAATCCCCCTCCAGAAAAAACGTCGGTTCTACGAGATCGGTCGTCGGGGGGACGGTCGTCCGGACAAACCTGTATTCAGCGAAGATCCCTAATGAGAACTCAGGCAAAAAATGGTAATCCCAGGCGGCGCGAGCCCTGGCGCAGAACGCGGTCCTGTGGAGCCGGCCCCGGCTCTCACCGTCGGCGACAACACGCTTGTCCAATGAGACCAGGCCCGGACCGGCGGCCACCCCGATCTCGAGCGACTGACGTTCGGCCGTCCTCGGGATCGCAGAACGATAGGCGACGCCGGCAAGAAGATCGAAAAAGCGGACCCGATACTCCGCATCATAGTTGCCAAAGTAAGCCAGGCCGTCCTTGCTGGATGTGAAATGCAATTGTCCGGACATAAAGCTGTAGCCGCCGTCATAGGAGAACAGGTCGAGTTCCAGCAGCCAATTCTTCTTCCATTCGTACGTCAGGCAAAAGGGGCCGGCCCGGCTGACTTCCCACGGCGCATCACCCCACCCCGGCGATCTAGTCTCCAAGGAGCTGGGATAAGGGCCGGCTTCGGGGGAGGGCTCGTCCGGGAACCGGAACGTCCCCTCCCGCACGCCGGACGCTAAAGCGATCGCGGCCGCAAAAGCCATTCCCATGCTGAGCCCCATCCGCGGCCGCCGCCGCGGGGTGGCCCGCGCCCCTGACCGGCTCTCGCGGGATGACGGCCGCAGCCTCTCCCAGAACCGGTCGACCTCAGCCTTCGACCGGCCGGCGACGGTGAACGTGATATCCTTCCCGGCCAGCGCGCCGACGGCGAAGCCGATGAGTCCCGCGGCGCCGGCGATGCTGAGAGTCGCGGGCACGAGCAGGTCGTGCTCGCCATACTCTCCTTCCGTCACCTTATAAAGCGCGAGAAAGCCTCCGACCGCCCCGGCCGCCGTCCCGATCAGCAGGGATGGAAAAGCCTTCGACCTTCTGATGATGCGGACGGCCTGGATATCGGCGATAGGGACGGAGACGTCGAGTCCGCGGCCGTCGAGGAGCAGCAGGCCCTCGGGCTTGGCGGCGATGAGTTCGCCGGCGATCTGGGAGCCGTCGGTCTTGGTGACGAGGAGTGTGGCCCCCCTGGGGCTTTGCCCGGAGAGGCCTGCCGGCAGGCTGGCGAGTAGGACGACCAGGACAGCCACGATGGCCGTAACGGAAGAAACGCGCATGGTTCACCTCCCCCCACCCATAATCTGCATCCCGGCGGGGGGAGTTGTCAAGTTTCCGTCAAGAAGCGGTCAAAAGAGAGCCAAAGCGGGCCCTGGCTGGGTGACGGCAAACGCGCGGAGGGACAGCTCAGTCGGCGCCGAACGGTCCCTCGATCGACACCGCTTCCATCCCGCCCAGGTGCCGGGCGCCGTTCTCCGTGACGACCATGCAGTCCTCGGTGCGGATGCCGAACTCGCCGTAGATGTAGATGCCCGGCTCGTTGCTGAACGTCATCCCCGGTTCGAGCCGGAGCGGGTTGCCTTTGACGAGATACGGGTATTCGTGCCCCTCCATGCCGATGCCGTGGCCGAGGCGGTGGGCGAAGTACTTGTAGCCCGGTCCGTACCCGGCGTCGGTGATGACCTTGCGGGCCGCGGCGTCGACCGATTCGCACGTCGCGCCCGGCTTGGCCGCCGCGAGCGCCGCCGCCTGGGCCTTCCTGACGACGTCCCAGACGCGACGCTGCTTGTCCGACGGCTTGCCGAAGACGACCGTCCGGGTCACGTCCGAGTGGTAGCCCTCGACGGCGCAACCGCCGTCGACGAGGACGGCATCCCCCGTCGCGAGTGTGCGGGGGACCTGCGAGCCGTGTGGAAAAGCCGTGTTCGGGCCGAACTGCGGCCCGCCCCCGCCGGACGATCCCATCTTCTGGGTCGCCGCGGAGATGGCCCCGGCCAAGTCGCGGGTCGTCATGCCCGCGCGGAGCGTTTTGAAGCCTTCCCGGAAGGCCAGCTTGGTGATGCGGTTGGCCAGGTCCATGAAGGCGATCTCCTTGGCCGTCTTCGTGCCGCGGCATCCTTCCGTCACCGGCGCGCCGTCGACGACCTGGGCCGCGGCGAGCGTCCGGCGCAGGCCGAAGACTTCGAAGGCCCGGAGGTCCGGGGCCGCACCCAGCTTGCCCGTCGCCGTGCCGATGTCCTTGAGGACGCCGCCGATCGTCGCGTAGGGATCCTCGTGCTCCTCCCAGGTCCGGATCTCCTGGCCGGCCGGGACGAGCTCCCCGGCGCGTTTGGCCTCGAAAGCCGGGCAGACCCAGATCGGGTCCTTCTTACGGCTGAGGACGACGCCGAAGACGCGTTCGCTCAGCCACCAGCCGACCTTGGTGAAGTAGAGGAGATTCGTGCCGCCGCCGACGAACAGGGCGTCGAGGCCGTGTTCGGCCAGAAGCCTCGCGGCTTTCTCGCGGCGCTGGGTGTAATCGTCGGGTCCGAGCGGCTCGATCCCCTTGACGAGGTTCTCGAGCTCTTGCGATGGGCCGGACGCGGCTTGGGACGCGGAAAGGGGACCGAGCCCCAGGGCGGCCAGCGAGATCGTACCGGTCTTGATGAATGAACGGCGGCTGGGCGACATGACGGCACCTCCTCGAGCGGACAGGAATATCACATTTCGGATGCCAGGAAAAGCCCGGGTGCGGCGCCCCGCCCTGGCGTGTCAGCCGTCGAGCCCGCGGATGAACTCCTCGACCTTGCCGACCAGATCCCTGTTCCCGATGAAGAGGGGGGTTCGCTGGTGGAGGGAGGTCGGCGTGACGTCGAGGATGGGCCCCTTGCCGTCCGAAGCGTAGCCGCCGGCCTGTTCGGCGACGAAGGCGAGCGGCCCGGCCTCGTACAGAAGCCGCAACTTGCCGGAGGGCGCCTGGGGGTCCTTCGAATCCGCCGGGTAGTAGAAGACCCCGCCGGCGAGGAGGTTGCGATGAAAATCCGAAACGAGCGTGCCGATGTAGCGGAGCGACAGGCCTTTGACGCCGCCTCCGTGGCCCTGAAGGTATTGGGTGTAGCGCTTGACGCCGAGGCTCCAGTACATCTCATAGCCGAGGTTGACGCTGAAATACTTGGGGTCGGGGATCCTGATGTTGGGATGGGACAGCAGGAACTCGCCGACCGACGGATCGAGGGTGAAGCCGTGGACGCCGTGCCCGGCCGTATAGACGAACATCGTGCTCGTCCCGTAGGCGATGTAGCCCGCTGCGACCAGGTTCCGGCCGGGCTGGAAGAACTCGGATTCCTCGGTCGGGCCGGACTCTTTTTGCCTCCTGTAGATGCCGAAAATGGTGCCCACGGGCATGTTGAAGTCGACGTTCGAGGAGCCGTCGAGGGGGTCGAAAACGAGGAGGTACTTGCCCATCGGGTACTGGTCGGGAATGCGCATGAATTCGGCGTTCTCCTCGGAGGCGAGGCCGGCGAGCCGGCCGGTGTGGTCGGTCAGCCGCGTGACAGTGAGGTCGGCGAAGCGGTCGAGCTTCATGACCGTCTCGCCCTGGACGTTGATGTCCGCCGTGAGTCCGAGGATCTCGGCCAGTCCGGCCCGCGTCGTCTTGCTGGCGATGACTTTGCCGGCCAGGGCCAGGTCGTAGAGGATATTGGTCAGGATGCCTGTGGCCTCGGGGTGGACGGACTGTTCTTCGAGGATGTGGCGTTCGATGGTGATGATGGGAGAAGGGTCCGCGTGGTCGGCCATGGCGCCTCCTTTTTCTCTTTGGTTCCTTGGGGGGAACCTAAAGGTAGCACGCTTCAGGCCGGAGTTCAAGTTCGGAACGGCCTTGTCATTCCAGTCCGGGCTCGGCTATAATCGAGGCCAAACGGTACCAGGGGACGGCGTGGAACTTAAAAAATCGTCCTTCCATCTCTCTCTCGTCGCCGGGGTGCTCATCCTCGGACTGAGCGTCTTCGGCTTCGTCGGGCTCCTCGGACGTCCGGAGATCCCCAGGGAGGCGCTCGCGCGGGCGACCGGTATTACCCACGACCTCCTGGCGGGGGCCGTCCTGCGCGCCGACGGCTTCGAGGTCCGCGACCGCGATCTCGACTTCAAGTTCATCGCCGCCCATCATCGGATCGGCGACCCGATCGAGTTCGTCGTCGCCAAGGACGGCCGGGAGCTGTCCGTGACCGAGCCCCTGGTGCCGTTCTACGGCAAGAGCAGCGCGCCCGTCATCTTCCTGCTGACCGGCGTATTCGGCTTTTTCATCGGCTTCGGCGTCTTCATCCTGCGCGCCGAAGACCGCCGGGCCCGCCTCTTCTTCTGGCTGTGTCTGGCCTTCTCGTCAGCCGTGATGATCAACGGCGAGTGGTACGGCGTCCAGGGCCGGCCCCTCCATCTCGTACCCGGCGTCCTCTTCTTTTTTGCCTACACGCTGACCCCGGTCATCCTGCTGAAGTTCGTCCTGACGTTCACGGGCCGCGAACGGCTCCCGGGAGGGCCCCTCTTCTGGATCGTGGCGCTTCTCTTCGGCGGCTTCTTCAGCGCGGTCGTCGTCGCGTCGCTCCTCATCCCCTCGATCGCGCTCTTCCGCCTGAAAACATATTTCAGCCTCTTCCGGATCTTTTTCGGCGTCGCGGGCATCGCGTCGATCGTCGTCCTGTTTCGCGCCTTCCGGGCCGCGCCGACGCGCGAGCGGCGGGACCAGGTCCGCTGGGTCCTCTACGGTCTGATCGTCGGGCTCGGCCCGTTCATGCTCTTCTACACGATCCCGCTCGCCGCGGGCTTGCGTCCGCCGCTCAGCGAGGAGACGGCCAGCATCTTCTTCGCCTTCCTGCCGCTGGCCCTGGCCTTCGCCATCCTGAAGTACAAGCTCCTCGACATCAACGTCATCATCAACCGCGGCGTCGTCTATTCGCTGCTGACGGCGGTCACGGTCGGCGTCTACCTGGCCTCGATCGAAGGGCTCAAAGCGCTCTTCGCCTCGGGGTCCGCGACGGGACGGACGTGGATCCCCGTCGGCTCGGCCTTCATCGCGGCCCTGGTCTTCGCGCCCGCCAGGTCCCGGATCCAGGTCCTCGTCGACAAGGCCTTCTTCCGCAGGAGCTACGACTACCGCCGGGCCGTTCTCGGGTTCACGACGGCGGCCGCGAGTGTCCATAGCGCCGCGGACCTCCTGGCGCTCTTCATGGCGACGCTCGGCGAGACCCTGCCCGTGAAGAAAGTTGGCGCCTTCGTCCCGGCGCCGGGGATTGCGGCGCCCGGGGTCGCGCTCCGGAGCGGGCTCGACTATGATGCGGTGGCCCATCTTCTGGCCCGACCCGGGGGACCGGAGGCCCCGTTGCCGCCCGAGGAGCTCCGGCGGCTCGGATTCGACGAAGTCTTGCCTGTCCCCCTCGGCGATGACGGGCCCTCGGGCTGGGTCTTTGTCGGGCCGAAGCGATCCGGGCTGAAGCTCACGGACGAAGACCGGGAGCTTCTGCAGGCCCTGGCCGCCGAGATGTCCGCCTCGCTCCGCCGCGTCCGGCTCCAGGAAGAGGTCATCTACGAACGGGCCTCGCGCGAGAAACTGGAGGAGATCAGCCGCATGAAGACGGAGTTCATCTCTTCGGTGTCCCACGAGCTGAGGACGCCCATGACGTCGCTCCAGGCGATCTCCGAGCTCCTCGATTCCGGAAAGGCCGACGAGACGTCGCTGCGCAAGCATCTCATCGGGCTCATGGCCGGCGAGTGCAGCCGGCTCGGCCGCTACCTCCACAACGTCCTCGATTTCGGGCGGATCGAGCAGGATGTCATAACCTACGAGATCCGCGAAACCGACCTCAAGCCGGTCGTCGCGGGGGTCGTCGAGGTCGTCCGGTCGGCCGCGGCCGAGGACGATCTCGACCTCGAGGTCAAGGCGCCCGCGGGACCCGTCATGGTCGACGCGGACCCCGATGCCGTACGCCAGGCCCTCCTCAACCTGGTCGACAACGCCATCAAGTACAGCTCCGGTCGGAAGCACATCGCCGTCCGGCTCGTCGCGACCGCGGCGGGCGGGGCCGAGATCAGCGTCAGCGACCGCGGCTTCGGCATCTCGGCGGAGGACCGCGAGCGGATCTTCGAGGCCTTCTATCGCGCCCCCGAGGCCGTCCGGCACGACCCGAAAGGCGTCGGCCTGGGACTGAAGATCGTCAAGCACATCATGGACGCCCACGGCGGCGAGATCGCGATCGCCGGATCGCCGGGGCGCGGAACGACGTTCACCCTGAAATTTCCGGGAAGGCGGTGACCATGAAGAAGATCCTCATCATCGACGACGACCGGGTCCTGCGGCAGACGCTGGCCGCCGCCCTGGAGACCGAGGGCTACGGGGTGTCCGAGGCGGCCGACGGGCGGGAGGGGCTGAACAAGGCGCTCAAGACCAACTTCGACCTGATCGTCCTCGACGTCGTCATGCCGTTCATGGGCGGGCTCGAGGTCTGCCGCAAGCTCCGTGAGGCCGGACGCCAAGTCCCGGTCATCGTCCTGTCCGGAAAGAAGAAAAAGGAAATCGACAAGGTCCTCGGGCTCGAGCTCGGCGGCGACGACTACTTGACCAAGCCCTTCGGGACAGACGAGTTCATCGCCCGGGTCCACGCCGTCCTGAGGCGGTCGCGCCCCGAGGTCCCGGAGATCGAAGACCTCGCGTTCGGGGACGTGGACATCGATTTCCGGACCAAGATCGCGACCAAGGCGGGGCACGAGCTCCATTTGACCGCGCGGGAGTTCAGCCTGCTGAGGCTCCTCGCCGGCTGCGAGGGCCAGGTCGTTTCGCGCGAAACCATCCTCAACAAGGTCTGGGAATACGAGAAGTTCCCGACGACGCGGACGATCGATACCTTCATGTACAACTTGAGGCACAAGATCGAGGACGATCCATCCGCTCCGAAGCACCTGATCACGGTGCCGTGGCTGGGCTACAAGTTCCAGCGTTGACTATTTCTTTTTGCAGGGGACCCAGATCTCGGTCCGCAGCTCCTCCGGCTTGACAGTCTCGGGCCTCTCGTCGAGGTAGCGTTCGAGGAGGGGACCGTCCGCCTGGTAGCCCTGGGCCGCGATGAAGGCCATGATCTTCCCGATGGCGCCGCCGATCTGTCCGTACGGCCCGACGTACAGGGCCGCGGCCACCGTCCGATAATCCCAGTTCTTTAACATCAGGGGCGGACGGGTCGTCGTCTGGGCCACGACGACGAAACCGGCATCCCAGGACAGATCCTCGGGCGCGGTGTCGGCCGGCGAGTTGTAATAGACGCCGACCAGAGGCCCCCGGATCCGAACGAGCAGGCCTTGCGCCTCCATGGCCCCGACGAGATCGCCGATGACGGTGCCCATGTCCGTGTACGGTCCCTTGTGGGAAATGGCGCAGTAAGGGAACGGCTCGACCTGCTTGATCGTGACCGCGAGGTCTTGGGCGGCCACGGGCACGACCAGGGCCAGAACGATGAGAACGGAAAGAAATCTGCTCACGATAAAACCTCCTTCAGCATTGCCAACAGTCCGGGTTTCGGGGATAATCCTGGCCGATGCGCAAGTGGCTCCTCCTGCTCCTGGCCCTTTCGCTCCTCTATGCGCTGCCCAAGCTCAATACGCGCCGGACCCGGCGCGCGTTCCCGCTCATGAAGCGGATCGATGGCGCGATCAATGTCATCGTCGTCGTCCTCCTCGTCGTCTATCTCGTCGCCTTCGTCCGCTGGCTCCTCAGTCGGTGAAGCGAAACTCAGACCAAGGGTTGCCCCCTGTCGAGGACGCGATAGACGCGTCCCATCCCGCCCACGCCCAGCTCCTCGAACACCTGGTATCGTCCGGCGAACAGAGTGCCGGGCTCGAGATCGAGGGAAGGCAGGGATCTGGTTAGGCATCTGGTCAACGCCGGCCCCCCGGGCGCGAGCCGATTTCATGCTACTAGCGAACTTTCGTGAAGTCAATCCCGCTAAAACAAAAATGAAAGGGATTCGAGGCGCCGGAGGCCGATGAAAGCGGCCGGCGGGATGGCGGCCGACTGGTCGAAGCCGAAGATCGACACGGAGACATAGCCCTGGCGCACGGCCCAGATATCGGTCCCCTCGCCGCCCGGCTCGAGATGCTCCCAGCGGGGTGTGTAGGTCGTGGAGCCGTCGGGGGCGATCGCCTTTTCGAAGAAATCGATCGGCGCCCGCGTGTCCTGCCGCGTGATCCTAATCCCCCGCAGGCGCTCCGGCGGAAGGGCGGGAACGTTGACGTTGAGGAACGTCCCCCGGGCGATCCCGCTCCGTCCGAGCGATCGGACGATCGCGGCCGTGACCGACGCGGCCGTCCCGTAGTCCATGCCGTCCGCGGACGCAAGATTGACGGCCATCGCCGGGATGCCGAGGAAGGCCGCTTCCCGGGCGGCCCCGACCGTGGCCGAATAGTAGGTGACCGTGCCCAGGTTCTCGCCCTTGTTGATGCCCGAGAGGACGAGGTCCGGCTTGGATGGGAGGAGCTCCTCGACGGCCAGCCGCACGCAGGTCGCGGGCATGGCGTCGATGGCGAACCACTTCTGGCCCCCCCGCTCACTCTTTTGGACGGCGATGACCCTGTCCGAGGTGACGCCGTGGCTCACGCCCGAGCGATTGCCCGACGGCGCGGCGACGGTCACCTGGCCCAGAGGACGGAGGGCCTCGGCCAAAGCGAGGATCCCGGGGGCCTCGATCCCATCGTCGTTCGTGATCACGACGCTGAGGGGCCCCGGCGCCGGCGCCGGGGACGTTCCGCCGCACGCCGTTGCAAAGACGAGGGCCAGGACGACGATCTCAATGCCGCGGCGCCTCTTTGTCATCGCTCACTCCTCAGGCTGCGTGATGCGTTGCACATTCGGTGTGCAATTTATCTAAAGTCCGCGTCTGACAAGCTCTTAGAACAGCCTTCCCCGTATTTTTCCACAGGGTTATGCACAAACTCTGTGGAAATTCGTTGTTCACTTTCTGTTCTTCACGTACTTATCGAACCACTCGAACATCTCGGCCAGGACGTCGAGGACCGATTCGCGGGCCGAATAGCCGTGACTCTCATAGGGCAGATAGACGAATCGTGTCGTCGCCCCGAAGCCCTTCAGGGCGGCGAAGAGCCGTTCGGACTGGATAGGGAACGTGCCGGAATTGTTGTCGGCCATGCCGTGGATGAGCAGCAACGGCGTTTTGATCTTGTCGGCGAACATGAACGGCGACATCGTCATGTACGTATCGCGCGCCTCCCAAAGTGTGCGCCGCTCGCTTTGGAAGCCGAACGGGGTCAGGGTCCGGTTGTAGGCCCCGCTGCGGGCGATGCCGGCCGCGAAGAGGTCGCAGTGGGCGAGCAGGTTGGCGGTCATGAAGGCGCCGTAGCTGTGGCCGCCGACTCCGACCCGCTTCGGGTCGCCGACGCCCATCTCGTCGAGCTTGCGGATGGCCGCCTCGGCGTTGGAGACGATCTGTTGGACGAAGGTGTCGTTGACCGTCTCGGGCGTCCCGACGACGGGCATCTCGGCGTTGTCGAGGACGGCGTAGCCCTGGGTCACGAAGAGCAGCTGCGACGTCCCCCGGAAGAACGTGAACCGGTTGACAGAGCCCCGGACCTGGCCGGCGGTCGACGCGGAGTCGTATTCCATGGGATAGGCCCAGACGACGACGGGCAGGCGCGTGCCTTCCTTGTATCCCGGCGGCAGGTAGAGCGTGCCGCTGAGCTCGAGGCCGTCGGCCCGCTTGTAGGTGATCCGCTCTTTCCGGATGCCGGTCAGCTGGGGCGCCGGGTCCTTGAAATCGGTCAGGGCGGTCCGTTTTTTGGATTTGACGTCGTAGAGGTAATAATTCGGCGGGTCGGTCTTTGTTTCGGAACTCGTGATGAACTTCGTCCGCGAGGCGCCGGCGAAATCGACGAAGGTCTCGTAGGCCGGGTCCTGGCACTGCCAGAGCCGCTCGACCTTCATCGTCTTGAGGTTCATGCGGTCGAGGAAGGGATGGTCGCCCTTGGGCGAAGAGCCCGCTCCGGAGAGATAGATCCAGTCCTTGTCCTGGAGGATGACCCGCTCGCCGGTATTGAGGTTCATCGTCACCGGGCGGCCGGGGTCTTTGTAGCGGTCCTGAGTGCTCATATCCCAGATCTTGACCGGCTCGGCCGCGGGATTCACGAGGTCGACCAGGAAGGTCGTCCTCCAGTTGCGCTTCCACTCGCTCTGGGAGGCCAGGGCCTTGCCCGGCGTCGCGAAATATGAAAGCCCGGCAGCCCGCTCCTTGAGCTTGAAGACCTCCTGCGGCTCGGCCGAGAACGGGGCGTCGAGCTTCAGGTAATGATCGCGGAAGGGGACCGTCGCCTTCGGGTCGCCCTCGTCGAGGGCCTCGGCCCAGATGAGGGTCGCCGGCTTATGGGTCATCCAATTGACATTGCGGGGCCCCTTGGGGACGCCGTTGATGGGGACATTCTCCTCGGTGGGCAGGTCGGCCAGGACCTTGACCAGACCGCCGTCCATGTCCCAGACCTCGATCGAATGGGCAAATCCGGAGGCCGGCAGGGCGTACGAATAAGGCCGCTTGATCCGCTCGACGAGGAGACAGCTCATATCGGGGGAGACCGAGATCGAGTCGACGATGCCGGGTTGGCCGATCTTGCGGACGGCGCCCGTGCCGATATCGACGACGGCCAACTGAGACGTGGCGTAATAATCGAACAGGACCTCGTCGAAGGCGCTTCTGAGGAGGTCCTGGTAGGTCGCGGCCTTGGCTTCCTTGCCGCCCGAGACCTGGATCTCGGGACCAACGGGGACGCGTGGCGCGACCGGGGCCGGGCCGCGGTCTTCCCGTACGAGCGGAACGATGACGCGGCGGCTGTCGGGGGCCCATTCGAGGCCGCCGAGGACGGCGTTGACGACGGCGGGCGTCAGGTTCTTGGCGGCTCCTGTTGGAACGCCGACCGCCCAGAGCTCGATCCCGCCCTCGACGTAGCGGAGCAGGGCGATCGTCCGTCCGTCGGGCGACCAGGACGGGAAGGTGAACTTGGCCCCGTCGGGCAACGCGATCTTGCGCAGGAGGCCCGTCTTCATGTCCTTGAGCGAAAGGCCGGTCGAGAAGCTCAGGACCTGGCGGCTATTGTAGCCGGGCGTGATGCGCATCCCGGCGATCCTGAGGATGGGTTCGGAGACGTAGGCGATCGTCGGCATCGATTCGCGCTCGATCAGGGCCATGGTGTCGCCCGTCGGGCTCATGGAGACCATGGGCGTCGGCGGCGCGTCAACGATGTCGATGACCTCCTTCGGCGGCAGTTTATAGGGTTCCTGGGCGGAAAGGACCGGGGAGATGGCGAGAGCCACCGCGAAGACGATGATCAGCCGGAGCATGCGGTTTTTCACAGGGCTTCCTCCTGACGATCGACGATAGAAAGTGATTTTAATTCAAATTTCGTTTTTTCGATACACTCCCGTGAAAAGCGGATTTTGCCGTATCCCCGTCAAGGGAGAATGGGTCCTGTCGGCAAATTCGGGTTATAATGCCGGTGCCTATGAACACAGGAAACCCGAACGGCATCCGGCTGTCCGTGGTCATCCCGACGTACAATAAGGAAGCGCGGATCGCCGCCACTCTCGAACAAGTCGCGATCTACCTGGCCGCGAAGCCGTTCGCCTCCGAGATCGTGGTCGTCGACGACGGCAGCTCCGACTTGACCGCCGATGTGGCCCGGGCCGCCCTGACCGGCCGGGTGCCTTCGAGGGTCATCCGCAGGGAGCAGAACATGGGCAAGGGGGCCTCGGTGCGGGAAGGCGTCCTGGCGGCGTCGGGCGAGCTCATTCTGTTCTGCGACGACGACCTGTCGACGCCCATCACGGAGCTCGATAAGACCGTGGCCGCGCTCGAAACGGGAGCCGACGTCGTCATCGGCTCGCGGGCCCATCCGGATTCCGAGATCCGCGTCCGCCAGCGCCGGCCGCGCGAATGGATGGGCAAGATCTTCAATCTCCTCGTCCGGCTCTTTGTGCTCCGGGGCTACCGCGACACGCAGTGCGGCTTCAAGGCCTTTCGCGGCGCCGCGGCCAAGGACATCTTTTCCCGGCTCCGGACCCCCGGCTTCGGCTTCGACGTCGAGGTCCTGGTCCTTTGCCGCGACCTCGGCTATCGCGTCGCCGAGATCCCGGTCGTCTGGTGCGACGCCAGGCCGAGCCGGCTGAGGATCTTCAAGGGCTCCTGGGGGATGCTCAACGACCTCCGGCGCATCCGGCGCCAGGCCCGCCGCGACGCCCGTCGCCGCTGACGTCTCTCGCCGGCCCCGCCCATGGCGGCGACTTCCGGGGGCGGGAATTTCATCGCCGGAATCACCCCTAGGGGGGAT
>JADGNU010000212.1 GCA_017883305.1 Candidatus Aminicenantota bacterium
CAATATGGACGAGGGCTGGACACGGTACGTCTTCGACGACATGGGCATCCCCTTCAAGACCCTTCACAATGCCGACATCAAGGGGGCCAAGGACCAGAAGGTCGACCTGCGGGCGAATTTCGACGTCATCATCTTCGCCGACGAGAACACCAACACCATCAAGGGCACCCGGCCCGGGGCGGCGCCGGGCGGCGGTCCCGGCGGCGCGGAGTCGCCCATGGCCCGGATGTTCCGCCAGAGCCCTGTCCCTCCCGAATACGAAGGCGGGATCGGTCAGGAGGGCGTCGACGCCCTGAAGGCCTTCGTCGAGAAGGGCGGCATTCTGGTCGCGCTCAACGGCGCCTCGGATTTCGCCATCAGCGAGTTCGGCGCCCCGGCCCGCAACGCCCTCACCGGCGTCGACCGGACGAAATTCTTCTGCCCGACGTCCATCCTCAGGATCCTGGTCGACAACGAGACGCCGATCGGCTACGGCATGCCCAAGGAAGCCGCGGCCATGTTCGTCAACAGTCTGGCCCTGGACACGTTTTCGCCATCATACGAATGGGACCGCAAGGTCGTCGCCTCCTATCCCGAGGATGAGGTCCTGCTCAGCGGTTGGCTTCTCGGCGAAGAGTATCTGACCCGGAAGGCCGCGGTCGTCGATACCAAGTGGAAGGAAGGCCGGATCATCCTGATCGGGATCCGCTGCCAGAACCGGGCCCAGGCCCACGGGACGTACAAGTTCCTGCTGAACGCCCTGCTCTATCCGGGGGCGTGAGGTTCTTGACGTCAATGTCCCTTCAGCCTGATCTCTTCGCCCGGCCGCATGTCCGCTTCGATGATCGGTCCGGCGTTCCGAACGCCGCCGGTTGCGGCGCCGGAGGTCTCATAGGCCCCGCCCGGAAAGGGATTTTCGAGCCGGAGCTGGCCGCCGTTTTCAGAGCGGATCCGGACCTCGACGAGCTTCCCGTCCTTCTTCCCCGCTGAGACGAGGAAACCGCCTTCGGCCCGGAGGGAATCGAACGATACTTCGCGCCATGCGGCCGGGACCGCCGGAAAGACGCGAATGACGCCGGTGTGGCTCTGAAGGAGCATCTCCTGGATGCCCGCGGCAAAAGCGAAATTTCCTTCGAGAGTGAACGGACGGTAGGTCATCTTGGACTTGCCGCTCTTCGTCTGGTCGCCGTTCGCGTGGAAGCTGTTGGGCAGGCAGAAACATTCGGCGAACGTCCGGAGCGCCTGGGCGGCCCTTTCGCCGTCCCTGGCTCTCGCGGCCATGTTCCCCAGCCAGCTGTAAGAGTAGCCGCACCACCCATCGGGACCGAGGCGGTCGAGCTCGGCGAGCGACGCGCGGATCGTCCTTTGATCGGCCTCTCCCCCGCTCCAATCGACGAGCCCGAGCGGATGGATGGCCATGAGGTGGGAGAAATGCCGGTGCGATTCCAGGAGCGGATAGCCCGGGGCGACGAGAAGCCTGCCGTCGTCTTCGGCCAAGGCCAGGCCGGGCCATTCGCCGAGGATCGTCCGCCATTTGGCGGACTCTTCGACGAGGCCCATCTCTTCGGCCATGATCGACGCAGCGCCATAGAGCCAGCGGATCAGGGCCAAGTCGAAGTTCGTCGTCTCCCGGAACCAGGCATCGATCCTGTTGTCGTTGATCTCAGGACTCGAGCTCAGCGGCAGCTTTCTTTTTCCATCAGGCCCGCGCACTGCGACGTTGTCGAGGAACACGGCCACGCCCTTCAAATAGGGATAAGCCCGCGACTCGAGGAAAACGCGGTCGCCGCTGTAGCGCCAGTGGAGCCAGAAGTGCTGGGCCAGCCAGGCCGAGACCGTCGGCCCGAGCGAGTACTGGATCCAGCCGCCCATCGGCGCGCCGTCGAGCGTCGCGACTCCGGGGACGTTGAGCCCTTCGACCCCGAAATACCGCTTGGTGTATTCCTCGCAACGCGGCTTGATGGCCCAGAGCCAGTCGAGGAAGGCCAGCCCTTCCTCGAGATGATTGGCGCTGTAGCAGGGCCAGTAGCTGAGCTGGGTATTAAGGTCGTTGTGGAAGTCGCCTTTCCACGGCGGCAGGCTGCCGTCGTCGGCCGTCCAGACGGCCTGAAGGGTGATCGGCGGCGCGCCGCGGCGCGAGGCCGCGCCGAACTTGTAGGTCTCGAGATACCACTGCTTTTCGAGGACGGGATCGGGAAGGCGGACCGTCGACCGGGCCCAGAAAGATTTCCACCAGGCCGCGTGGGAGTCGAGGTCACGGACGAGCGTTCGCTGGAGCGCCTGCGCGGCCGAATTCGGCGCAAGCTCCGTCCCCTGGCCCCGAGCCGTCGGGCCGGTCTCGGTCTCCGGATAGACGGAGCTGATGCTCCAGACCCCCGTGAGCACGCCGGCCTGAGGCAGATCCCAGTCGACGGCGACCTCGTAGCTCATTCCGCCCCAGCCGTCCTGGTGATAGCGGACCGAGGTCTCCCCGCCCGAAAGCTCCGGCCTGGGATATCCCAGACTGGCCAGCGACCTCGGGTTCAACGAGTTCTTCTCCGCGTCGGAAGCGGGCACGGCGGCGGCGTAGGCGGGCGGAACGAGTTTCGGCCTCGCGCCGGCCGGCAGGCCCTCGAACTGGAACCAGCCGACCGGTTCCGTGGCGTGGACGAAGGCCGTCAACCTGGCTCCGTTCTTCCACCGGACCCGGCAGACCGCCTCGGCGAGAGATAGGCGGACCGATTCCACCTCACCTAATGCGGAGATATCGAACTCGAGCGCGGCCGCGGGGATCTTGGTCGGGGCCGGGTCACGGTCGTAGGGGACGTCGCCCATCTTGTGGACCGGCTCGTAGTCTTTCTTCAGGACGTGGTCATGGACCCAGGCGAACCGGAATTCGGGACCGGAAAACTCGGCCACCGGACGGAGGTCCCAGAGGTCGGCCCGGTCGAGCGATATCCGGAGCGAGTCGCCTTTCTTCCAGATAAGGGCCCCGATCATGCCGTTGCCGAGCGGGATCCCCTCGTCCCAGGTCGCCGCGAGCTTGTCAAAAACGAGGTCGTGGCGGGGAGCCGGAAAACGGCCCTGATATCCGCGGGGGGCGCAGGCGGCCATGAGAGCCAGGGCGACCGGTAAGAGACGTCCGAACCGATTCTTGGTCATCTTGAGTATCACCTTTCCCCGCGCCGGGCGACCCGCGGCGCGGCCCATCCGCCGGGAACGAGCTAATCCCCGAGGCCGGCCACAAAGCCGGACGCCCAGGCCCACGCGAGATTGAACCCCCCTCGCCCGCCTTGGACGTCGAGGACCTCGCCGGCGAGATAGAGGCCGGGCCGGAGCTTCGATTCGAGAGTCCCGGGCCTCACTTCCCGGGCATCCACACCGCCCGAGGTGAACTCGGCCTCGTTCCAACCCCGCGTTCCCTGAACCTGGAATTCCCTGGCCTTGAGCAGCAAGGCCAGCTTCCGGGCCGATTCGGCGTCAACCCGCTTTTCCGAGCCGTCCGAGACCTCGCCGAGGAGCTGCGGCAGGAACACGGAGAACTTCTCGGGTAGCAATCCTGACACGAGGTCCTTGGGGGCCCAACCGGCCGCCAGCCGGCGCGCCAATTCCGCTGCGGCCTCCTTTTCGGACATGAACGGAAAAAAGTCCACGACGACCGTCGTATCGCTGCGGCCCTCGCGGTTCAGGGCGATCGATAGACTCTCGCTCACGTCGAGCACGGCCGTTCCCGAGAGCCCGTACTGGGCAAAAAGGAGCTCTCCCTCCGCCTTCTGACGGGGCTCGCCGCCGACGCGGCTCTCGATCCGTACCCGCATCCGCTGGCCTTGGAGGAAGTGACACATGCGGACCTTGGCGAGGAGCGGCACGGCGCTCGGCACCGGCTTCACGATGCGATGGCCGAAGGACGCCGCGAGATCGTAGCCCGAGCCGTTCGAACCCAGGGCCGGGTAGGATCTCCCGCCGGCGGCCAGGACGACGCTGCGCGCCTCGACCTTGCGCCCGTCCGCGGCGCTTATGAGGAAGCGCCCGGCCGTGGATTCGATCCGGTCCGCTTCGAAGCGCGTTTCGACGCCGATCCCGAGCCTCGCCGCCTCGAGCTCCAGGACCTTGAGAACCGATGCGGCCTGGTTCGTAGCCGGATAGACTCGGCCGGTCTCGTCGGTCTGGAGACGGAGGCCCAGCCCTTCGAAGAAGGACCGGATCTCGGGCCCGCCGAACCGCTTGAGGATCGAAGGGACGAGGCTGGGGTTCGTCGCGCTAAAGGCCGAGTCGGCCAGATGTTCGTTCAGGAGATTGCAGCGGCCCCCGCCGGTCGCCAGAAGCTTCTTGCCGATCCACGACAGGCGCTCGAGGACGGTGACGGAAGCGCCGCGCCGGGCCGCGCTGATCGCCGCCACGAGACCGGCGGCGCCGGCGCCCACGACGGCGAGGTCAGGATGATCCCGCATGACCCAAGTTTAGCCCATCGGGCGAGCCCCGGTAAAGGCCGGAAGCGAAATCGGCCGGAGCCCTAGACGCCGAGGACCTGGCAGGCTCTGTCGATATTCGAGACGTCCATGACCAGCGCTACGCCGTTCCCCTTCCGGGATAGGGTGCCGTAACAGTATTCGATGTTGATGCCCTCGTCCCCGATCTTGGAGGTGAGATCGGCCAGGGCGCCGGGCCTGTTCTCGAGCTCGATCCTGAGGACGTCGCGGAGCTCGGTCGTATAGTTCAGCTTGGCCAAGAGCTTGACGGCCTTGTTCAACTGTTGGACGACGAGCTTGGCCGTGTCATGGAAGACGCCGATGGCGTCGACGTTGATCTCGTTCTCGGCCAGGAAACTGCAGAGGTCTCCCAGCTGGGACGGCTTGTTCTCCAGGATGACATAGATCTCGGTGATCCGTTCGACCATGCATGACCTCCTGTCGGATCAGGATTTCATCGCCCCCAATGGTCTATTCATAGCACGATTGCCCACCCTGCGCAAACGTCGAATCGATCGGCCCGTCAGTCGAAGATCTTTCCGGGATTCATGATCCCGTTGGGATCGAAAACGCGCTTGATGCCGCGCATGAGCTCGATCTGGCGCTCGCCCAGGGCGAGCGAAAGATAGGGCTTCTTAACCAGGCCGATGCCG
>JADGNU010000035.1 GCA_017883305.1 Candidatus Aminicenantota bacterium
GTCGCCCTGGCCTTCAAGCTCGAGGAGGGCCCCTACGGCCAGCTGACCTACGTCCGCGTCTACCAGGGCTCTCTCCGCAAGGGCGAGGAGATCGTCAACACGCGCTCGGGCCAGAAGATCAAGGTCGGCCGGCTCGTCCGCATGCACGCCGACACAATGGCCGAGATCACCGAGGCCGGGCCGGGCGACATTGTCGCCCTCTTCGGCGTCGAATGCGCCTCGGGGGATACCTTCTGCAGCCCCGGCCTCAACCTGGCCATGACCTCGATCTACGTGCCCGAGCCGGTCATCTCGCTGGCCATCGAGCCCATCGACAAGGCCGCCGCCGACCGCGTCGCCAAGGCCCTGAACCGGTTCACCAAGGAGGACCCGACCTTCCGGACCCACGTCGATACGGAATCGAACCAGACCATCATCCAGGGCATGGGCGAGCTCCACCTCGATGTCTACGTCGAGCGCATGAAGCGCGAATACCGGGCCGAGGTCAGGACCGGCATGCCCCAGGTCGCCTATCGCGAGGCCGTCAGCCAGGCCGTCGACTTCGACTACACGCACAAGAAGCAGACCGGCGGCGCCGGCCAGTACGCCCGGGTCATCGGCCGGCTCGAACCCCTGGCCAAGGGCGTCTTCGAGTTCGCCAACGAGGTCCGCGGCGGCCGCATCCCCCGCGAATTCATCCCCTCCTGCGAGAAGGGATTCCGGGCGGCCCTGCGGAAGGGCCCGCTCATCGGCTTCCCGGTCACCGGCGTCCGGGTCGTCCTCAGCGACGGCCAGTACCATCCGGTCGACTCCTCGGACATCGCCTTCCAGATGGCCGCCCAGGGCGCCTTTAGGCAGGTCTACATGAAGGCCAAGCCCCAGGTCCTCGAGCCGATCATGAAGGTCTCAGTGGAAGGGCCGACGGAATTCGCCGGCAACGTCTTCGCCACGATCAGCCAGCGGCGGGGCGTCATCGTCAGCTCGGTCGAGGACGGGACCTTCTCGCGCGTCGACGCCGAGGTGCCCCTGGCCGAGATGTTCGGCTACTCGACCGTCCTGCGCTCCCTGACCCAGGGCAAGGCCGAGTTCACCATGGAATTCCTGAAGTACGGCCGCGTGCCGCCGCACATCGCCGAGATGCTGACCGAGCAGCACCTCGAGGCCGAACGGAAAAAGTCCCAGAGATAGCGGAGAAGACACCCATGACGCTCACAGTCAAGGAAGAACTCATCAAGCGCAGCCCGCTGCGGGTGCTCGAAAAGTCCATTTCGGGAGGGCTCGGCCGGGGGAACATCGGCGTCCTGGCCAGCCGCAAGGGCGTCGGCAAGACGGCCTGCCTCGTCCATATCGCCGCGGACAAGCTCCTGCAGGACCAGCACGTCATCCACGTCTCCTACGCCAGCCGCGTCGATCACATCGTCACCTGGTACGAGAACATCTTCAAGGAGATCGCCAAGAAGCCCAAGATGCACGCCGCCCTCGACGAATTCGACGATCTCATCCGCCATCGGGTCATCATGAACTTCAAGCAGGACGGGGCCAAGACCGAACAGGTCCTGCGCAGCCTCGAGGCCATGATCGTCCACGGCAACTTCCGGGCCCAGACCGTCATCGTCGACGGACTCGACTTCGCCCTGGCCGGGCCCGACGACCTGCTGAAATTCAAGGAGCTGGCCGGGCGCCTCGGTCTCGAGATCTGGTTCAGCGCCTCGCTCAAGAAGGAGGATCCCCAGTTCGACGAACGGGGCATCCCCTACGAGCTCGCGGGTTACCTCGACGTGATCGACGTCCTCATCTCGCTTCAGCATCACGGCGACCACGTCCACTTCAACCTGGTCCAGGACCACGGCCGGCTGGCCCCCAAGGACCTCCAGCTCAAGCTCGACCCGACGACCCTGCTCATCGCCAAGGACGTTCCCGTCCGGGCCCGCTGAGGACCGGGACGGCGGCCTTTTGACTCGACCGGGCAGGTGTGCTATACCTGCCCCTCGATTGGCCTTCGCGAGAAAACCTGCCATGGCACGCGACGAAAACATGAGGATCACTTTTCCGCCGGGGACGCGTCTGGCCGTCATCGACCTCGACGGCACGCTCCTCCAGGGAATGAACGCCGAGAGGATCTTCTACCTGGACCTGCTCGTCCACGGCCGCATTGGGATCTTCCGGATGCTCGGGTTCCTTCTCTCCCTCATGGGCGATTCTCTCCACATGGGTTTCCGCAAGGCCATCGGCTCGAATTCCCGGATCCTCAAGGGCTGGACCCCTGAAGAGGTCCGCCGCTGGGCCAACGCCTTCGGGCACAGCTTTCTGCGGAAGGCCGTCCCCGAGGCCCTGCTGTCGAAGATCCTGACCCTCAAAGAGGGCGGCTGCCGCGTCGTGCTCCTCTCCGGGTCGCTCCAGGTCATCGTCGACCAGCTCAAGGACAGGCTCCAGGCCGAGGTCCTCATCGGGACCGATCTCGAGGTCGTCGACGGGAGGCTCACGGGCCGGAAGACGGGGACCTTCGCTTATGGACGGATGAAGCCCGAGGCCCTCTTCGAAAGGATCGATCCCGAGGGAATCGATTGGCCGGGCTCCTGGGCCCTGGCGGACAGGCTGTCGGACCGGCCCGTGCTCGAGCTGGTCGGCCATCCGGTCGCGGTCCATGGCGACCACCGGCTCAGGCGCCTGGCGTCCAAGAGGGGTTGGGAGATCATCGGCCGGCGCTAGGCCGGCGGCCTAAAAGAGATAGCTGAGCCCGGCAAAGGTCCGCGTCTCCTGGCTGGCCGCCGTGACGTCCCCGATCCTGCCCCAACGATGGATCCCTTCGACGCCGATGAAGGCGCGAACGGGGGCGGAAGGAAGGCGCCAGCCGGCCTGGAAGACGAAGTGCGTCCGGGAATCGACGGGGTTGACGTTGTTCGTGATCTCGTTCTCGAACCGGTCCAGACCCTCCCAAGATTTCCAAAGGTGGGCGCTGAACAGGCCGCGTACCCAGAGGTTTCCCCAATCGACGTCGACCCGCCCGGAAGCGCTCCCGCCGTAGACATAAGAGTAGCCGTAGTAGTTGAGCGTCGTCTTCACGCCGGCGATCGGGTGGACGGCGGAATAAGCGTTAAAAGCAAAGGCGTTCATCAGGGCAAAATCGACATAGGCGTCGGCGACGGCCCGGACCTTGAGGCGCCGTCCGAAGCGGGTCCAATCGACGACCGGCCCGACAAGGTGTGTCACCGTCATCTTGTCCCTGAAGTCCGTCGGCGTCTCCGGCAGCGGGGCCATATGGACCGGAACGTTCCGGGCATCGTAGACCGCGTTCCGCTTCCGGAGGTAGGTCAGGGCCGAGCCGAGACCGATCGACAGGACCGTGCCGCGACCGAGCTCGTCGATCGACTGGCGGTACCAGCTCAGGCCGACGACCCGGGCGTACAGATCGGTCTCTTGGTTCAAGCCGGGCCGCAGATCGACGTCGCCGTGGAGGGGTTGCCGCACGACGGCGCTTATCGAAAGCTCGCTCAACGAGGTGTCCCGCAGGACCTTTTTGAGAGTCCCCGGTTTCCCATATTCCGGGATCCGGATGAGCTGGGTTTCGAGCCCGACAAGCCCGGCGTCGAAAGACCCCCGCCCTGTCTCCGAGGACCGCCGCCAGCCGGCGGACAGGACGAGGCTGGCCCAGCCCGGCTCCGGATAGGTCCGCGAGGCCGGGTTCTTCCGGTCCAGCCACTGGTTGAACTCGTTGATAGGGTTCATAAAGCCGAGGGCTTTGAGCAAAGGCGACTTGCGGTGGTGGAAGTAATCCGAGAGCTGGAAAAATGTCTCGCCCAGCGAATAGCCGCCGAAGGTGGTCAGGAACATGTCGTTGACCGAGATGACCTCCCGCCACTCGGACACATATTCGTACATGGCGGAGGAGACGAACGAGGCCAGGACCGATTCCGCCCAGGTCAGGTAATTGGTCCTGGCCATTTCGTAGTAGAGGGCGCCTCCGACGACGTGCGTCCAGTTAGTGATGTAGGCGTTCGAATCGAAGCGGATGGCCTCCGTCGTCAGGAACCGCCGGTACTGGTCGGCGAAGGTCAGCTCGAATTGCCAGTCCTCGATCCACTCGTGGTAGGCGCGCCAATACTTGTACGTGGAAAAGACGGCGACAACGCCGAGCTGGACGATCGCCCGGCGCCATTTCTTGGGCATGCCGGGCTCCTGTCCCTCCTCCCCGGCCGATGCTGCGAGAGAGAAGGCCTCGGGCCGGGCGTACCCGGGCGAGGAGCTGCCCGAGGACGAGAGGGAGAAGCGGGGACGGACAGCCGCCAGGGCGGGAAGAGCAGCGGCCCCGAGCAGGAGGGCGGCCAGCCCGGCGGCCAGGACGCTCTTCTTCATGTCCGAGACGCGATCCATGAGTCTTGCCTTTTTTTTCGTCGAATTAGGGGATAAAATAGGGCATTCGTCGAGGAGAGTCAAGAATTGTTCAGGCTGTCCCGGGCCGGCAACGAAGCCGGGCCGCCGCCCACGCGCCAGGCCCGCATCCGGACCTGGGCCTTTCGGCTCATCGGCTATGGCGGGATCGGCGTCTTCGTCTATCTCATCATCAAGACCGGCCCGAAGGAGATCCTGCGGGCCCTCGGACAGCTCAGCCTGGCTGAGATCGCGGCCCTCATGGGGCTCCGCTTCCTCTACTGGCTCATCCGGGCCATCAACTGGCGGGCCCTGCTCGTCTCCTCGGGGGAAAGGGTTCCCTTCGGCGAGATCCTCGGGGCCCGGGTGGCCGGCTACGCGGTCAGCTATCTGACCCCGGCCGGGAACCTGGGCGGCGAGACCGTCCGCATCTTCTGCCTCGATTCCGTCGACCGGAACAAGGCCCTGGCCACCGTCGTCGTCGACAAGACCATCGAATTCCTGGCCGGCCTGTCGACGATCGCCCTGGCGGTCGTCTTTCTCATCACCGAGTTCGCCCTGCCCCGGCGCCAGAAGATCGAGCTCTTCGCGGCCATCGCCGCGCTCATGCTGCTGCTCTTATTCCTCGTCCTCAAGCAGAAGCAGGGGTTGTTCATTTGGGCGTTGGATACCCTGAAGAAGATCAAGATCCGCATCCCCTTCTTCGAGAACCGGCGGGACAAGATCCTCGAGACCGACGCCCACATCTCCGATTTTTACGGCCGGAACAAGGGGCTTTTCCTGGCGCTCTTTGCGTCCTATTTCGCCCAAGCCTGGCTCTGGGCGGCGGAGATCTATCTGACCTTCGTATTCCTGGGCGGCCAGCGTCCGACCTTCTTCAAGTGCTTCCTGATCGTTACCTTGGGGTCGTTCTACTCGTTCCTGCCCGTCCCGGGGTCGGTCGGCGTCTACGAGCTGACCTATGTCTCGCTCTTCGCCCTCCTCCGGATCGAAATGTCGGCCGGCATGGCCGTCATCCTGATCCGCCGGTTCGTCGGGATGATCTGGGCGGGTCTGGGTCTCATACCGCTCGTGCGGAAGAGGTCCCGGAAGGCCGTCAGCGGATCCGCACCGCCTCCGGGTCTCGGCCCTTCTTCAGGAACCGGATGATCTTGATGATGGTCCCGGAGAGGGCCATGAGGAAGATCGCGGCGAGGATCGCATCCGGGCGGCCAAGGATGGAGACGACGAAGATATAGAGGACTGCCAGACTCTTGGCCTCGGCGCCTTCGCCGGTCTTATCGGCGCGGGTGTAGATCAGGTTGATGTAGTAGAGAGCCAGCTGCAGGAAATAGAGGCCGATGGTCACCAGGCCAAAGATGAGGAAGGCGTAGCTTCGGGTGTACTTGAAATAGCCGATCGTCGCACCCATCATGACGGCGAAATCAGCGATGCGATCCAGGAAGAGGTCCAGGTAGGCGCCATAGCGGCTGGCCATGTTCTTCGACCGGGCCAGCATGCCGTCGGCGGCGTCAAAGATCGTCGAGACAAGGGTCAGGCATCCCCCAAGGACGAAGTAAAGGGGGCGGGCCCCCGAATAGGCCAGCGCCGCCAGGAGGGCGAAGATGAGCGAGGCCGCGGTGAGCTGGTTCGGCGTAACCTCCGTTTTAAAGAGGGCTTTGGCGACGAGGGAGGCCGGGGGTCGGATGATATAGCGGTCGACGGGCAGATACTTGTGGAGAAAGGGGTACGACGCAACCTTCTTCATCGACCTTTGGAAGTCGAATTCGGTCTCGGTTGTGCTCATGATAGTCTCATGCTTACAGCAAGTTATAACGCACTTTCCCCAGCCCCGTCAAGTGGCGCCTCCGGCAGGGAGCGGACTCTGGGTGGCGACCATCAGCACCGCTCCGGAGTGACTCGGAGGAGCGGTGCTGGAAAATATCCGAATAGATTAACTCTTTTCAGATATTTATCAGAATCGTGACTTCGAGCGCTCAGTCACGATTCTGCAGGTCCGCTGCGAAGACTCCGCTCCCCGCCGGTGGTATAATAGGGGGCAAACGCTCCGTGGAGGTGTTCGAATGAGGAAACGAGCCTGGATTCTGATCGCGGCCCTGGCGGCCCTGTCCCTGTCTCTCCCGGCGGCCTTCAAGAAGGAGGACGTCAAGGTCAACACGCTGGCGAACGGGCTCAAGGTCCTGCTCGTCGAAGATCACAACATCCCGAGCGTCTCCCTGTACACGTTCTTCCGGGTCGGGTCGCGCAACGAGCGGCCCGGGCTGACGGGGGTTTCCCATTTCATCGAGCACATGATGTTCAACGGCACGCCCACGGTCGGTCCCGGAGAGTTCGACCGGCGCATGGAATTCCGGGGCGGCAGCAACAACGCCTATACGGCCGACGACATGACCGCCTACACGGACTGGTTCCCGCCGGCCGCCCTGGAAACGATGATCGCCATGGAGGCCGACCGGATGCAGGGTCTGGCCTTCGTCCCTGATGTCGTCGAGTCCGAGCGGGGGGTCATCGCCTCCGAACGCCGCATGGGGGTCGAGAACGACAACGATTCGATCCTGTACGAGAACGTCCGGGCCACGTCGATCATGGCCCACCCCTATCATTGGGACGTCATCGGCTGGATGAGCGACATCCTGAGCTGGCGTCGGGACGAGGTCATGGCCTATTACCGGACCTATTACGCGCCGAACAACGCCATCCTGGTCGTCGCCGGCGACATCGAACCCGCCCGGACGCTCGAGCTCATCAAGAAGTACTATGAGCCGATCAAGGCCTCGCCCGCGCCTCCCCCAGTCAGCACAACGGAACCGCCTCAGCTGGGGCCCAAGACCGTGGTCATCCGGAAAGAGGCCCAGGCGCCGTCCTTCACGATCGTCTGGCACGCTCCTAACGCTAATGACGCCGACTTCCTGCCTCTCGCCATCCTCTCCAAGCCGCTTCTCGACGGCGAAAGCAGCCGCCTGTACCGGCGCCTCGTCCGCGAGGAGCAGCTGGCGCTCAGGGTCAGCGGCGGAGCCCAGGAGACGATCGATCCGTTCCTTTTTACGATCGACGTCAAGCCCCGCCCCGGGGCCGATCTTGACAAGATCGACCGGGTCGTCGAGGAGGAGCTGGCCAAGATCAAGGCTGAGGGCATCACGCCGCAGGAATTCGAGAAGGCCATGAACGGCGTCCGCAGCGACTTCTACCGGGGCCTGCAGACGGTCGCCGGCAAGGCCAATCAGCTTGGCACCTACGAACTGCTCTACGGGGATTTCGGGAAGCTCTTCACGGTCATGGACGATTATGCGGCCGTCAAGATCGACCGGGTCCGGGAGGTCGCCGCGAAATATCTCACCGAGAACACCAAGACGATCGGGAAGCTCATCCCCGAGGGAGGTGCCAAGTGAAGAAGCTCATCCTGACGGCTCTCGTGTGTTCGCTGGTGGGCCTCCTCGTTCCGCCCCCGGCGCTCGTGGCCGCCGGCTCCGCGCTTCCGTCCCCGGCCAAGATCGTTCTCGGGAACGGCCTGACCGTCTATTTTCTCAGGAACGCGGACCTGCCGCTGGTGAGCTTCCGGATGGTCATCAGGGGCGCCGGATCGGCCTTCGAGCCGGCCCAGGCCGAAGGGGCCGCCGACCTGGTCGCCGCATTGATGATGAAGGGCACGGCCAAGATGGACGCCGAGGCCATCGCCGAGGCCCTCGATTTCATGGGCGCGAGCCTGTCCGTGTCCGCCACCGACGAATATGCGCAGGTCAGCGGCGACGGACTGGCCGGCCAGTTCCCTCCCCTCATGGAGATCGCCTCCGATTGCCTGACCGGCCCGGCTTTCAAGGACGACGAGTTCGCCAAGGAGAGGGCCCAGCGGATCGACGGGCTCAAGGCGGCCAAGGACAACCCCGGGGCCGCGGTCCGGTATTACTTCCAGAAGGCCTATTTCGGCAGCCACCCCATGGGCCATTTGGCCGCCGGAACGGAAATGTCCCTCGGACAGATGTCCGTCCAGACGGTCAAGGATTTCTACAAGAGCCATTACAGGCCCGACCGGGCCATCGCCGCCGTCGTCGGCGACATCGACGGAACGGCGTTGAAAGCGCTCCTCGAAAGGACCCTCGGCCGCTGGCGCAACCCGGCCGGCGCCGCGCCTGCGGACGTCATTCCTCCCCTGCCCAAGCCCAACGGCCGGAAGCTCGTCCTCGTAGACAAGCCGGACGCCACCCAGGCCTATTTCGTCCTCGGCGCGCCGGGTTACGCCATGGGGGACAAGGTCACGCCGCAGGCCGCGGTCATGAACACGCTCTGGGGCGGACGTTTCACGTCTTGGATCAACACGGAGCTGCGCATCAAGCGCGGCCTCACCTATGGCGCCTCCAGTGTCTTCCGGACCTGGCTTCCCGGAGGGATCTTTTCGGCGTCCTCCTACACCAAGAACGACAAGATCGGCGAGATGCTCGACATCACCCTGGGCCTGCTCGGAAAGGGCGCCAAAGAGGGGTTCTCGGTCGAGGAAGTCGAGAGCGCCCGCAACTACGTCCAAGGGCAGTTTCCGCCGACTCTCGAAACCAACGCCAGCAAGGCCGGGGCCTACGTGCGCCTGGCCTTCTACAAGCTCGGCTTCGATTATTACGACAAGTACATGACGGCCATCGGCAAGGTTTCGGCCGCAGAAGCCAACGCGGCCGCGGCGGCGCTCCTCCCCCGGGACGCCTATGTCCTGGTCGTCGTCGGCAAGGCGGCGGACATCCGTCCGCTCCTGGCCAAGTACGGCACCTGGCAGGAAAAGAGAATCACCGACCCCGGTTTCTAGGCCGCGGCGGCCATCGGGTCGAAGGAGAAATATGCCCATGTCATTGCGAAACGCCATCGCGGCGGCCGCCTTCGCGGGGGCCCTGGCGGCGACCCCAGCGCTCGGTCCGGGCCAGGACCAGGGCAAGATCGCTCTCCGCTTCGGCCCGGCCGAGGGCACCCGGCTAACTTACAGCCTGTCGAGCGTCGTCAACGTCGACGGCAAGAACTTCCTGGGCACGGACCTGGCCCTGAACGCCGATTCCCGGGGGGAGATCCGGTTCCTGGCCAAGCCCTCGCCGCGCGACACCGCTCGGGCGGACCTGACCAGCCCCGGCATCGACGTCAACATCCGCCTGCCCGAGAAGGTCATCTCTCAGAAGATCGGCACGACCCAGGGGGAACCCCTCGAGGTCGTCTTCAACCGGACCGGCAAGGTCGAATCCATCCGCAATCCCGAGGTCGTCGGGGGCGGAAATCCCTTCAACATCTCGATCCCCCAGATCCTGCGCGATTATTTTCCCGCCTTCCCCGCCGAACCGGTCGGCCGGGGCGAGAGCTGGCTCGAGGACCGCAAGCTGACTATTCCCTTCCAGGGGCTCGACCTCCAGGTCAACCTGGCGATCACCTACACCCTCGACGACATCCTGCCCGCCGACGACGGGCGGCTGGCCCTGATCTCCGCGGTCTATAAGGTCTCCGTCTCCGGGTCGAAGGACCTCGGCGATACCCAGGGCGTTTTCGAAGGGGAAGGCGCTGGCGCGGGCTCGCTCCAGGTCCATGTCGACAAAGGCTGGTTCTCGGAGTACCGCGTCGATTTCAAGACGGACGCGGCGTTCGTCATGAAGAAGGGCGCGGACCGGCTGGCCGAATTCCCGTTCTCGTTCTCGGCTTTCGCCGAAGTCGTCCTGATCAACGCTCAGGCGCCCGATACGATCATCCGCTAGCCGCGTCGATGCGGACCCACCGGTCGAGGGCGGTGAAATAGAGCCCGGATTCCTTCACCTTCTCCCCCGTGATCTTGGACCAGAACCGGGTGTAAAACCGGACCTGGGGACGGTAATGCCCGACCAGCATCTCCAGGGCCTTTTCCCGGACCTGGGCATCCTCGCCGGAAAGACCGCCGGGCAGCCGGTCGGTCTTGTAATCGGCGATGACCCAGCCGTCTTCTTCCTCGAAGAGAAGGTCGACGGCGCCGGAGAGAAAGACGGGCGCCCCGGGAGCCGCCGCCACAGGCTTTCCTCCGGAGACGGGGACGAGACCGATCGCCCCGCTGAGGCCCGCGTATTCGGGGTCCCCGGCTTCGACCATGACCGAAAAAGGCACTTCATAGAGGCGCCGTCCGGCTCGCATGGCCCTCAGCCAAAAGGGAGAACGGATGATCTTTCCGACGTGGGCGGCGAGCTCGCGCGAGGCGGCGGGTTCCCTGCCGGAGGCGACGAGGACGTCCCGGGCCATGCGCACGAGATCGTCCTCCCCGCCGTGCGGCGCCGCGAAGGCCGCCCCGATCTCCGGCCAGGATCCTCCCACGGTCTTCAGCATGATGTGGACCTCGGCGCCCCAGAGACCGAGCCCGCCCTTGGCCCACTCCGGCGGCTCGGCTTCACGCCGGGCCAGCGAGGTCACGGTCTCGTGAAGCGACGAGGCCAGTGACGCCGCGGCCATCTTCCGCCTCAGCTCCTCCCGTCCTTTGGCCACTTCGGCCGGCCTGACGCCGGTCTTTTTTTGCCGCGGGAGCGGGGCGCACAGAGATTTCCCGCCCGGGACCGGCGGACATTCCGGGAGCTCTTCCACACCCGTCAGCCCCTTCTCGAGCGGACCCCAGGACTTTCTTTCGCCCAGGTTGCCGGCATAGCCGCTGATGACGAGGAGATCGCGCGCCCGGGTCGCGGCCACGTACATCAGCCTGTTCTCCTCGGCGTCCTCGTATCTCAGCTCCTCGGCCGCGCTCGCCTCCCAGCCGGCCGGCTGAGAGATTGTCTTCGTCTGGCGGCCGACCGGCTTCGTAAAGCGGAAATGGCCGAGCGGGACCCGGCCCATTCTGCGGACATGCTTGTCCGGCTCGAAGTCGCCGACGCCTGCCGGATTCGCGAGCCACACGACCGGCGATTCGAGCCCTTTGGCCTTGTGCAGGTTCATCAGGCGCACGGCGTTGCGGCGACCGGGCGCGAGGCTCATCTCCTCGACCGGCATGACGCCGACCCATTCGGCCATGAAGACGACGGCGGCGGCGAACGAGGTCATGTCCTCGCTCTCACGGGCGCGAAGGACCTCGATGAGCTTGAGGACGTTCCCGGACCGGCTGCTGCCCATTTCGGCCGTGACCAGGTGCGTAAGCAGCCCGGAATTCTGGATGATGGTCTCCAGGGCTACGGACGGCGGGACTCGGGTCGCGAGCTCCCGCCAGGCGTGCAGGGATCCAAAAGCCCGCCGGACCTTGGCCGAACCGGCCGGCCCGAGGGCATCGCCGAGATAACAGAATCCTCCCCCGGCGGCGCGGTGGTCGAGAAGGTCCTGGTCGCTCAGCCCGAAGAAAAGCCCTCGCAGCACGGCCACTGTGGCCACGGGGTCGTCCGGGTCGTCGAGGGCGAGGAGGAGGTTCATGACCTCCTGGATCTCGGCGTTCTCGGCGAAGGCGTCGCTGCCGGCGATCTCGAAGGGGATGGACAGCTCCTCGAGCCTCCGGGCATACTTGCTCATGCGGTCCTTGTAGCGGAAGAGAACGAGAAAGTCGCCCGGCTCGGCCGGCCGCGCGCCGCCCTTCCCGTCGTCGAGGCGGAGGTTCCCGGCCAGGGCCCAGGCGATGAATCCAGCGATGCGCGCGGAGTCGATCCCGGCGATCTCCTCTTTGCGGTGATACGGCACGGCGGGGACGGTGATCTTCCTGACGCCGGCGAGCATGCCGGGGCCGCGGCCCCGGACCGTCTCGAGCGGCGTGAAACCGGCCTGATAGGCGTCCGCACGGGCGGGGAAGGCCCCGCCGCTCGCGGGATCGAAGAGCGGATTGACCCAATCGGCGATCGGACGGAGGGAGCGGAAATTCGCGCTCAGGACCAGCGTCTCACCGCCCGAGGCTTCGATCCGCCCCTTGACCAGGTTGTAGATGTCGATGTCTGCCCGCCGGAAACGATAGATCGATTGCTTCGGGTCGCCGACGAGGAAGAGCGAGCCCGGAGCGGGCGCGAGCCGGGTCCAGTCCTTCTCCGTGTCGTCGGTCCCCGTGAGGAGGAACAGGATCTCGGCTTGGACGGGGTCGGTGTCCTGGAATTCGTCGATTAGGATCGGATGAAAGCGCTTCCGGAAGTAGCGGCGGACCTCGGGATTGTCGCGAAGGAGATTGGCGGTCCGCATCAACTGGTCCTGGAAGTTGAGCCGGGCTTCGGCCCGCCGCTTCTCGGCGTAGAACTCGATCCCCGGCAGGAGGAAGGCCAGAGCCCGAGTGTGGCGGAACTCGCGCCATTCGCGAAGCGCCGGCGCAGCGACCTCTTCTTGGAACGATTCGGCCGCCGCCAGGAGTTCGGCCCCGTCCTCCTTCGAGGCCCAACGGTTCTTCTTGAGGCCAAGCGTCTTGTCGAAAAGCTCGACCGATTCCATGAGCCGCCGGCCGTCGGCGAATCCGATGTTGCGTTGTCTCCGGAACAGCCGGACGAACAGGTCCTGGAGCGGGTCCCGGCCCTTCTCAGGCTTCTCCCTCGGGACGAGAGACCTCCCTAAGTCGATGAGCTTCTCCAGGGCCCGGCGCACGGCCGCGAAGTCGGGCGGCTCCGAACGCCCGGAAACCGCTTCGACGTCGGGGAACTCGACGATCGCCTTGAAGGCCGCCTCGAGGTCGGCCGGAGCGAGCCCGGCCTCGTCAAGGCCGCGCAGGGCGGCTTCGTTCTCGATCCGGGCGTGGGCTTGGTACTCGTCCCAGCTCGCTTCGAGCAGGATGCGGTCCTCGTGCTCCTCGATCTCTCGGAACTCGGGATCGATCCCCGCCTCGATCGGGCGTTCCCGAAGGAGGCGGGCGCAGAACGAATGGATCGTCCCGATGAAGGACCTCTCGAGGCCGGTGAGGGCGGTGTCGAGGCGGGCCCGGACGTCCGCGTCCTTTTCCCCGAGCCGCGACTGCTCGAGGGCGACCTGGAACCGGCCGCGGAGCTCGGCCGCGGCCTTCCGGGTGAACGTCACGGCGGCCAGCGCGTCGATCGACGCCCGGCCCGTGGCGAGGAGGGCGACCATCCGGTCGACCAGGCTTTTGGTCTTGCCCGAGCCGGCCCCGGCCTCGACGAGGAACGTCGTCCCGAGGTCGCGGCGGATCCTGTCGCGTGCGGCCTGGTCGGGCGGCAAGGTCCTATTTGCGGTCGTCATTTATACTCGTCGAGCTTGTCGTAGGCGGCGAAGACCTCGGGGTTCGCCTCGCGTTTCGCTTTGGAGCTGTCCGGGCCGCCGGACACGCAGGCGTACCTGTAATCGCAATAGCCGCATTTGGCTTCGGGGCTGGCGAGGAAATATCCTTTTTCGAGCAGGGCGAGGAGGTCGTTGAGCAGCGCCCGGAGCTTATTTCGGTCGAAGTTCCCGACCATGATCTCGTCGCCCTCGCCGCGCCGCGACGGGAAGAGATAGCCGCTCTCGGCCACAAAAGGTTTCGCTCCCGGCCTTTCACGGGCCAGGATCTGCTCCAGGGCGACAGCGTAGAGGGCGGGCTGGAGCGTCCGGCCGCGGCCGAAATGGACCAGGCCCTCGTAAGGCGCGGGGTTGCCCGTCTTGTAGTCGATGATGCGGTAGGTGTCCTTGCCGATCAGGTCGACGCGGTCGATGAAGCCCCGGAGACGGAAGGAGCGGCCGCCCCCGAGCGCGATCGGCTCGTCAACGATCTCCTTCTCGAACGCGAGCGGCCGGCCTTTCGTCTCCCGCTTCTCTTCGGCGGCCATAAAGATCGTGAGCGTCTCCAGGATGTCCCGACGCTCGCTCTCGAAGATCCCATCGGAAGGGGGCGGGATCTTGAGCCTTATCTCGGCGATGTGCCGGCCGGCCAGACGGGCCATCAGCGCGCCGTGCCGGGCCTCATGGACGTCCTCCCCCTTCTCCGCGACCTCGGTCATGAATTCGCAGAGGATCTCGTGGACGAGGCTGCCGCGCTGGAGCGGGTCGAGCCAGCGCGTCCGGTCGAAGGCGACCTCTTCGGGCGGCTGGACCTTGAGGACGTGGTGCATGAAATATCCGAAAGGGCACTTGGCCAGGAGCTCGAGGCGCGTCGCGGACATGACGGCCTTCGACCCGGCCACGGGGTCGACCTGGGCCCGCAGGGAATCGATATTGACGATCCCGTCGTACGCGGTCAGCTTGTCGCCCTCACGAGCGGCCATGGCGACGAGGCCGGCGGCAAGGTCGGGGAAGTTGGCCGCGACGGACCGAGGGCCGTCCGGCCGCGGTTGGATCGTGAGCCGATCGAGCCACCACTCGGCCTCGTCAATGGCCCGGCCCGAGTCCGCGGGAAGGAATCCCGAGGCCTCGGGGAGGGCCTTGTCAAGAGCGGCGTAATCGAGGTCGGGGTCGCCGCGGAGGAGCCGGAATGCCTGGAGCACGACCGAAGAAGGGAACGACTCGCGTCCCTCGATGATATCGTAGGACGAATAGCTGAACACGACCCGGCCCTGAAGGGAGGCCAGGACGGCGGCCAGGCCGAAGAGATTGGATCGCAGGCCGTCGGCCGAAGTCGGCAACGAGGCCGAGATCGCGGCCCGCTCCTCGTCGAGAAGAACGGGGTCCTGGAGGCCGCGTCCGGGGAAGGCCGCTTCGTCGAGGCCGGCGACGAACGTGACTTGACGGCCGGAGTACCCGCCGGTCGAAAGACCGGCGACATGGAGGCGGCCGGCGAGGGGCGGCGACGCACCGACCCGAAGCGAAGCGCCGGCCGACTTGATAAGATCGAGGGCTTCTTTCAAGGACAAGGCCGGGAAGCGGCTGTCCGAGATGAACTCTTCGAGGCGCTCGAGAAGCGCCTGGCGGCCC
>JADGNU010000213.1 GCA_017883305.1 Candidatus Aminicenantota bacterium
CCTGCATTCCGGTTTTCCGGCGGGCCGATGAGGCGCTCCGTTTCCTGAGGATGTACGTCGGGCGCATGTCCCCCAAAGCCGGACGATAGCCGCGGGTCCCGCGTCAGCGGTGTCTCTGCTGGAACCGGTGGGGGAAATTGACGGGATTCGTGGTCGTGATCGGTCCCGTATGGCAGACCGTGCACGCGGTGGGCGTGCCGCCGCCGTGGGCCCCGACGATGCCGTTCAACCCTCCCCCCTTGGTGCTGCTGTGGCAGACCTTGCAGCTGCCGAGGGGCATGGCCTTGGCCTGATATTGGACGGCCTGGTAGTTATCAGAATCCTTGGTGGAGGGCACTTGGGCGTGCGCCGGGCCGTGGCAGGCGGGGCAGGAGAGGCCGCCGTGTCCGAGGCCGTTGCGATAGAGCGACGTCCCCGTATCGACCCCGGCCACGAAGGTGTGGCAGTCGACGCACTTCGATTCGGTCTCCCAGGGCACCCGGCCGTTGGAGATCGTGAGGCCGAGCGTGGTCAGGGTGCCGTGGCAGGCCGTGCAGTTGCCGTCGGCGGCGTCGTGGGCCGCGCTCCGGTTGGCCAGGGTGGTCGTCCCGGGATGGCAGTCGTAGCAGGCGATGGTTTGATTATAGTGAAAGACATGAATGGCGTAGGACAGGTACTCGTTCGCTGAGCCCGCGCCGGTCGTCCCGAGCACGGGGCTGCCGTGGCACTTCGCGCAAAGCACGGGGGCGCCGTCGGCGACGAACGTCGTTTCCGAGAGCTTGTCGTGTGCCGCGAGGACGGACCCAATCTCCACGTCGTTGATCGTCTGCCCGTGGCACTTGGCGCAGTTGATCTCGTCGGATGTTTCCGCGGTCGTCCTCGTCCGGGCCAGCTCGGTCCCGGAGGACGAATCGCGCACGACGATCTCCGCGATCTGATAGGGGTCCCAGGTCCCGGCGTCGTTGATCGGCACGATCGGGATGCCGTCGGCCTCGAAGCGGTCCCCTTTGAGGAGCATCGTTCCGGTGAGGCCGTTGTGGACTCCCGCGTCGACGAAGTTGAGGCCCGTGTCGTGGGCCAGGTCGAGCCCGAAAAGCTCGAAGGCGTTGTCCCAGAACGGAGCGTAGTTGCGGACCGGGTCCGCCGTCGCCTTGCCGTAGGAATGGGTATTATCGATGACCCTGTACTCGAGGGTGACGCCGGTCGTCACGATCTGGGGCGGGTCGCCCCGCTTGACGACTTGGGCAAGGAGGGTGTTGTAGGGCGGCTGGAGCACCCCGGCATCGTAAGTCGGGTTAAGGAAGTGCATGCCTTCCGCGCTCCAGGCGAGAACGATATAGGACATCGAGGCGGCCGGGATGTCGACGGGCGTCACCACGTCTTGGTTCTTGGCGGAACAGGCGCCCAGAACGGCGGTCAGGGCGAGGATGATCATGACGGCGATGGTCGGACGGCGCTCAGGCATACATCTCTCCTTCCGGGATATTATTCACGGAAACCTCTACTTTTGCAAACGCCGGCCGGGGCCGGTCCGTTTCCTTGTCACCCCCGGAACAGCATGGTACAATCGACCGGAATGAGTAAGACCGTCATTTTTGCCGCTCTGGCCTGGTTCGGAGGAGCCGCCCTGATGAGTCCATCGACCGTCCCCGAAGCCCGACTCCTGGCCTCCTATATCCCGATAACGGCCGGGCCCTGGCTCTCCGAAGCGGACCAGGTCTTCGACGCCACGACGATCTTCGATTACATCGACGGCGCCGGCGAGGTCTACCGCTCCTACAATATGAAGCTTCTGGTGAGCCGGCGCTTCCACAAGGACGGCAAGCCCGATCTCGTCGTGGACGCCTTCGACATGGGCTCCTCTGAGGATGCCTTCGGCGTCTTCACCCATGACCTCGACGGAGAGGACGCCGGCATCGGCCAGGGCTCGACCTACAAGGCCGGGCTCCTGTCATTCTGGAAAGACCGCTATTTCCTGTCCGTCTACACCGAAGAGGAAACTCCCGAGACCAAGGGGCTCGTCCTTGAGCTCGGGCTGGCGATCGCCCGAGCCATCCCCGGGGAAGGCCAGAAACCGAAGATCCTGGAATTTCTGCCGCGCCAGGAGCTGGAGGCGGGGCGCGTCCGCTTCTTCCACAGCCATTCCATCCTCAACTATCATTTCTTCGTCGCCGAAGCCGATATTCTCCTCCTCGGGCAGACGGCGGACGCGGTCCTGGCCGACTATGGGGAGAGCGGCGTCCGCAGCCGCCTTCTCGTCATCGCCTATGCCGGCGGCGGCGAGGCGGCCCGGGCCGGAAAGTCGTTTGCCAGGGCCTTCATGCCCGAGGCCGGAAGGAAGGCCGCGGTCAAAACGGAGAACGGCCGATGGACGGCCCTGCGCGTCCACGGCCGGTACGTCGCCATCGTTTTTGATGAAGCCGCCGAAGGGAAGGCGCGATCACGCTTGGACGCGGTCGAGGCCTTGATCGACGCGGCCCGATAAAGGAGGAACCGGACCATGAGCCAAAGAACGATCACGCGGAGGGATTTTCTGAAGGTCGCTTCGGCCGTGCCTCTCGCCGGGGCGCTCGTTCCCGCGCTGAAGGGATCGCCGGCGGTTGCGGCCGAAAAGGTCCGGGTCGTCCTCGTCAGGGACGAGAACGCCCTGGATGCCTCCGGCGCGCCCAACGCCGAGGTCATCCAACGCATGCTGGACGAAGGCGTCCGGGCCCTCGTCGGTCAGCCCGACGCCATCGGGGCCTGGAAAACACTCGTCCATCCCCAGGACATCGTCGGCATCAAGACGAACGTCTGGAACAAGCTGCCGACGCCGGCCGAGGTCGAACAGGCCATCAAGCGGCGGGGCATGGACGCCGGCGTCGCCGAGGACAAGCTGTCGATCGACGATCGGGGCGTGCTCAGGAACCCGATCTTCCAGAACGCCACCGCGTTGATCAACGCCCGCCCGGCCAGGACCCATCAATGGTCCGGCATGGGCAGCTGCATCAAGAACTATATCCAGTTCGTCCCCCGGCCGTCGGACTACCACGGGGACACCTGCGCCGACCTGGCCACGATCTGGAACCTCCCGGTCGTCAAGGGGCGGACCCGGCTCAACATCCTGGTCATGCTCACCCCGCTGTTCCACATGATCGGGACCCAACAGTACAACAAGGATTTCACCTGGGCGTACAAGGGCCTGATCGTCAGCCGGGACCCGGTCGCCGCCGACGCCACGGGGCTCCGGGTGCTCGAGGCCAAGCGACGCGAGCATTTCCAGGACGACGGCCTGCTGAAGCCGACGCCGCACCACATCCAGCTGGCCGACACGCGCCACCACCTGGGCGTGAGCGATCCGGCCCGGATCGAGATCGTCAAGCTCGGCTGGAGCGAGGGGATCCTGATCTAGATGCCTATCTACGAATATCGCTGCGCCGACTGCCGCAAGAAGACAACGGTCGTGACACTCTCGGTGAGCGCGGCCGTCGATCCGGTCTGCAGCTGCTGCGGCGGCCGGAACATGGCCAAGCTCGTCTCGCGCATCGCCATCAAGAAGTCAGAGGAGAGCCGGCTCGAAAGCCTGGCCGATCCGTCCTCCCTGACCGGGCTCGACGAGAACGACCCGAAGAGCGTCTCTCGCTGGATGAAGAAGATGGGCCGGGAGATGGGCGAGGAGGCCGGCGAGAACTTTAACGAGGAAGTCGACAAGGCCATGGAGGAGGCGGAGCTGGAGAAGGAGGGTGGTGAAGGGAGCGAAGATGACTGAAATCCTGCTGTTCGTGGGGGGCGTCGTTTTCGGCGCCTTGGTCGTCCTCGTCGTCCACCTCCTCCGAAAGAAGGACACGCGCGAGATCGCCCGGGCCCTGGTCAGCGAGACCGAGGCCGAAAAGGTCCAGGACCTCGAGGCCCTCATGGGCCGCGTCAGGGACAGTTTCGGGGCCCTGTCCCAGGACGCGCTCAAGGCCAGCACGGGGGAGCTTCTCAAGCTGGCCCGGGAGCACCTTGACGGCCGGGTCAACCTGAGCGAGAAGGACCTGGAGACGAAGAAACAGCTCATCGACCAGAACTTGGCGACGATGAAAGGCGACATCCATAAGATGCAGGAGCTCGTCTCGCGGCTCGAGAGCGAGCGGGCCCGCCAGTACGGTGAGCTCGACGTCCAGCTGAAGCACGCGGCCAGGGAGACCTTGCGCCTCCAGGACACGGCCGACCATCTCCGCCAGGCCCTGGTCAGCACCAAGGCCCGCGGGCAATGGGGCGAGCGCATGGCCGAGGACGTCCTGCGTCTGGCCGGCTTCATCGAGGGCGTCAACTACCTCAAGCAGAGGGTCCTGGACGCCGCCGCCTCGCGGCCTGATTACACCTTCTGGCTCCCCCAGGGGCTGAAGGTCAACATGGACGTCAAGTTCCCGCTCAACAGCTACCTCCGCTATCTCGAGTGCGAGAACGACGTGGCGCGGGAGACCCACAGAACGCAGTTCCTGCGCGACGTCCGGACCCGGATCAAGGAGGTCACGACCCGGGACTATATCAATCCGGAAGACAACACCCTGGACTACGTCCTGGTCTTCATTCCCAACGAACAGGTTTACGCCTTCATCAACCAGAACGACCCCGAGATCATGGACGAGGCGCTGAAGAGCAAGGTCATCCTCTGCTCGCCGTTCACGCTGTTCGCCATCCTGGCCGTCATCCGCCAGTCGCTCGATAACTTCAGCATGGAGAAGACGGCCGGGGAGATCCTGGGGCTGGTCAAGAACTTCCGGAAGGAATGGGAGAAATTCACGGACTCGATGGAGAAGATGGGCGAAAAGCTCGACGGCGCCCGAGAGGAATACCGGAAGATGACGACGACGCGCCACGACAAGCTCGACAGATCCATCCAGAAGATCGAGGACCTGCAGCAGCTTAAAGGGATCGGGGAAGCGGTAGCGCTCGGCGAAGCCGAGATCGTCGCTCTCGAAGCGGGCGATGAAGAGGGGAAGCCGGACTAGGGGCGCGGGCCGAAGATGGCCGTCCCGATGCGGACGATATTCGCGCCTTCCTCGACGGCCGCCCGCCAGGAATGGGACATGCCCATGGACAAGTGCCGCATCTCGGCCCCCGG
>JADGNU010000214.1 GCA_017883305.1 Candidatus Aminicenantota bacterium
CCACCTACGACTCCGAAACGGTCGTCGTCGAGATCCAGAATCTCCGGGCCGAGTTGGCGGAGCTCCGGCAGAAGCTGACCGAAGAGAGGGCCATCCGCAAGGCTAGCCAGCTCTCGGAGAAGATCGAGGCTTTTTGTAAAAAAAACGAGATCATCCGGCCTTGACGATCCATCTCTTCGGCAAGCCTGCCCGCGCCGGGCGCCTCGTGCGACGGTATGCAAGCGCACGCCTGGAAGCCGTCGTCGAGAGGACGGCGCGTCGATATCTTGTCCGGGGCACGGTCACGGGCCGCCCGGGACGGATCGAGGTCTTCCGGACGGCCGCGCCGCGCGAGTTCCTGCTCAACAACTGGCAGTCCTGGGGACCAATGCAGCGGGTCACGCCGTCGACCCGGTTCCCCGAGCTCGAACCCATCGTCCGCGATCGCAACCCCTACCTCTTCTCGCCTCTTCCGGATGAGCTCCTGCGCGGACCCGTCAGCGATTATTTCGCCGCGTGGGACGGCGGCCTGGCCGGCTTCCTGACTTCGCGCGTCGGCCATCCCTTCTTCACCGTTGAAGGCGCCGACCTTGTCGGCTGGATCGATTATTTCGACGCCGAGTTCAAAGACCCCATGGCGATCGAACCGCTGGTGGTCCTCAAAGACGGCTCTGCGGGGACGCTCCTGGAAGAGTACGGCCGCCGCGTCAAGCGGGCCCATCGCGTCCGGATCAATCCCTGGAATCCGGTCGGGTGGTGCAGCTGGTACCACTACTTCGGCAAGCTCGGCTGGCCGGACGTTCTCGAGAACCTCGAGACCGCCGCCGGGGACCGGACATCTTTCCACTTCGACGTCTTCCAGGTCGACGACGGATACGAGACAGACATCGGCGATTGGATGTCGGCCAAGCCGGGCTACCCCGGGGTCGGCGGCCTGGCCGAGGCCATAACCGAGCGGAAGTTCCGGGCCGGGATCTGGGCCGCCCCGTTCAGCGCCTCCGAGACGTCGAGGCTCTTCGCGGATCATCCCGGTTGGATGGTTTCCGAGGGCGGCCGTCCCAAGCCCTGCTACAAAGGATGGGGAAAGACGATCTACGCCCTGGACACGACGCATCCGGAAGTCAAGGGGTGGCTCGAGGCGACGTTCAGGGCGCTGAGGAAGGCGGGCTTCTCTTACCTCAAGATCGACTTCCTGTTCGCCGGGGCCATGACCGGCGCGAGGCACAAGAAGAACGTCACCCCGATCCAGGCTTATCGGGAGGGGCTTCGGGTCATCAGGCGGGCGTCCGGCCGGGACTTCGTCCTCGGCTGCGGGGCTCCCCTCCTGCCTTCAGTGGGGCTTGTCGACGGCATGCGCATCGGAGAGGACACTGCGCCATACTGGAAGACCCGGCCGTCCGGTTTTCAAGGACCGAACGCCTATTTCGCGCTGAGGAACGCCTTGATGCGCCAGTTCATGCACCGAGCCTTCTGGCTCAACGACCCCGATTGCCTGTTGCTGCGGGACAGGGAGATCGAACTCACCCGGCACGAGCGGGAGCTCTACGCTCTAACGGCCGGGGCCCTCGACAACATGATCGTCGATAGCGACAGGCTCTCACTCCTGGGGCCAGTCGAAAAGGGCCTGCTCGGGACCGCTCTGGCGCTCAGGGGCGGCCGGGCCAGGGTGGGGGGGCTCATGGGGGAGTTCGGGGAGGATATCTATCTCATCGAATCGCGGCGTCCTGGGGGCGGCAAAGCTCGCCTGGCCGCAAACCTCTCGGACGCGGCCGGATCGATCGGCGGCCGGACGATCGCTCCCCGGTCGGCGCTCAGGCTAGAGGAATAGGACGGAAGCTGCTTTCATGGGGGGAGCTGGGAAAAGAAGGCCGGAGGATAAAGAAAGCCCCCTTTTGCTAAAACCACACCTTTTTGGGGCCTTTGGACCGCACCTTCCCGTTCCCGCACGTTGAAAATAGCCCAACCGCGGGGGATGTCAAGAGGATTTCAGGGGATGTCCTATTATGTCAGTATATGTCATGCTCTGGGCGGCGGCCGTCCCTCTCAGAGCAAGGTGACTTCGTGCCGGCCGGGAACCACTTCGCCGATGTTCCAGCCCCTGAAACCTAGCCTGGCAAAGGCCGCAATGGTCCGGTCCACGTCCTTGACCGCGACGACCAGGGCCATGCCGATGCCCATGTTCAGGGTCCGGAACATCTCCCGCTCTTCGACCTGGCCCGCCCGTTGGATCTTGCCGAAGATGGGGGGGATCGGCCAGGAACCCTTCTCGACCCGGACTCCGAAACCACGGGGGATGACCCGGGGAATGTTATCGTAGAACCCGCCGCCGGTGATGTGGGCCATGGACTTGATGGGCACCGTCTTGAGAACATCGAGGATGGCGGAGCAATAGATCCGCGTCGGGCGGAGGAGCTCCGGCCAGAGGCCCTTCTTGATCTCTTTGGCCGAAAAAACCTTGCGGGCCAGGGAATATCCATTGCTATGGAGCCCGCTCGAAGCCAGGCCGATGACGGCGTCGCCGCGCCGGCACTCACGGCCGTCGATGATCTTCGGCTCGTCCACGAGCCCCACGCAGAAGCCGGCCAGATCCCACTTGCCGGGATCGTAGAGGCCAGGAAGCTCGGCCGTCTCTCCGCCGACGAGCGCGCAGCGGGCCTCACGGCAGCCGCGGACGACACCCCTGACGATATCAGCCAGCATGGACGGCACAACCCTGCCGACCGCGATGTAGTCCAGGAAGAAGAGCGGTTCGGCCCCGAGCACGACGACATCGTCGACGGACATGGCTACGAGGTCGACGCCGACCGTATCGTATTTCTTGACCATGTCGGCGATGAGCAGCTTGGTCCCGACACCGTCGGTCGAGGAGACCAGCACCGGCTTCCTCATCCCGGCCAGCCGGGGCCGGAACAGGCCCGAAAAGCCCCCTATCCCCCCGAGGACCTCCGGCCGCCGGGTTTTGCGGACGAGAGGCTTGATCAGCCCGATGAAGCGGTCGGCGGCATCGATATCGACGCCGGCCTTCTTATAGGTCACTCGGGGCATATTCGTTCTCCCTGCAAAGATCCCCCTTTTTATAACATAAGACAAGAGGGGGTCAAACCTATACCTTTTTAACTCTTTCCGGATATTTCCCAGAAGTGCGGCTCCGAGTCGCTCCACCGCCCTTCTGACGGTCGCTTCTCTGAATCCGCTCCCTGCCGTAGGTTTGACCCCTTCTTGGCCCGGGTGTAACCTTTTATTCAAACGGCAGTACTTAACCATGAACGCCGATCATTCCGAGAAAGAGAAGACCGGACGCATGTCACCGACTGACAACGAGCTGATGGAAGCCGTCAGGGACGGCCGCGTCGAGAAGCTGGCCGTCCTGTTCGAAAGATATCAGACCATGCTCTACAACTTCTTCCTCCGCCTGACGGGCAACAGGGCCGCGAGCGAGGACCTCGTCCAGGAGGTCTTCGTCCGCGTCCTGAAGTACCGGGCCGGCTACCTGGGCGACAGCCGGTTCAACGTCTGGCTCTTCCAGATCGCGCGCAACGCCCACATCGATCATCTGAGGAAGCAGAAGCCGGCCCTCTCCCTGGACGGGCAGTTCGTCGAGGTGCCCAGCCACGAGCCCCAGCCCGATACCGCCTACGAAAACGACCGGGAAGCGGAGCTCGTGCGCCGCGCTCTCGACCGCCTGCCCGTCCAGAAACGGGAGATCCTCGTCCTTTTCCGCTTCCAGAACCTCAAGCTCCGGGAGATCGCCGAGCTCATGGGGGTCCAGGTGGGGACCGTCAAGGCCCAGGTCCACCGGGCCCTCAAGGATCTCAGCCGCATCTACCTCGAGCTCCAGGGAGGGAACGTGTCATGACCTGCGAAAGAACCCAGGAAAAATTCGCCGATTATCTCACCGGGGATCTCGACGAGAAGGGCCGCAGCGAGGTGCAGAAGCACCTCCTCGACTGCAGCGCCTGCCGCGAGGACCTCGAGAACCTAACCGTTGTCTGGGCCAAGCTCGGCGTCCTGCCCGAGGAACAGCCCGGCAGCGCCGTTCGCAGCCGCTTTTACGCCATGCTCGAAGACTACAAAGCCGCGCAGCCGGTCGGCTCCAAGTCACGATGGACCGACTGGTTCACCTTCCGCCGGCCGGCATTCGCCGCGTCGTTCTCGGCCTTCCTGCTCCTTCTCGGCGTCGGCGCCGGCTGGTTCCTGACCGGGGCTCGTCCAGGCGGCGAGAAGTACGCCTCCCTCTCCCGCGAGGTCCAGGACATGCGCCAGCAAGTCGCCCTGTCCCTGCTCAGCAAGCCCTCGGCCTCGGACCGCATCCAGGGCGTCAGCTACAGCGCCGAGGTCAAGAACCCGAACGACACGACCCTCGCCGCCCTCTTCAAGGCCGTCGACAGCGATCCCAACCCCAACGTCCGGCTGGCGGCCTTGGACGCCCTCTATCTCTTCCGCGACCGGCCCGGCGTGCGCGAAACCCTGGTCAAGTCCCTGTCGGTCCAGAGCTATCCCCTCGTCCAGGTCGCGCTCATCGATTTCCTGGTCGAAGTGCGGGAGACGCGGGCCATCGAAGCGCTCAAGAAGCTCATCGATGCCGGCGAGCTCACCCCGGAAGTCAAGAAGCGGGCCGAGCAAGGCCTGAAGCAGATCACGGTCTAAGGAAAGCCATGAAAAGAACAGCCCGCCCGATCCCCGTCGTCGCCGGCGCGCTCGCCTTGACTCTCGCAGCGGTCCTGGCCGCCGGTTCGGCGCAGTGGACGTCGGACCGCGATCACGACATGAAGTCCTTCAAGAAAGAGGATATCGTCAAGACCCTCAAGTTCGCGGATACAGGGAAACCCGGCGAGCTCATCGTGGATAACGTCTTCGGCCCGATCACGGTCGAGGGGTACACCGGGAAGGACGTCCTGCTCGAGGCGCGGAAGACCGTCTACGCCCGCGACGAGGCCCGGGCCAAGAAGGCCGAGGACGAGGTCAAGCTGGACATCACCGAAAAGGGGAACACCGTCGAGGCCTACGTCGACGGGCCCTTCCGCGAGACCGAGGCCGAAGGCCGAACCGGCGGCATCCACATGCACCGTGATCCCG
>JADGNU010000036.1 GCA_017883305.1 Candidatus Aminicenantota bacterium
TTCGCCGCGGAGACGCACGACATCGTGGCCCATGCCCGGAGAAAGATGGCCGCGAAGGGCGCCGACCTCATGGTCGCCAACGCCGTCGGCGAGGGGAAGGGCTTCGGGACCGACGCGAATGCCGCTACGATCATCGGCCCGTCCGGGCCGGTCCGGGACACAGGCCTCCTGAGCAAGCGGGAGGTGAGCCGCGTTATTTTCGACTGCATCGAGGCCCTGCTTGAAAAAAAACGCCGCTGAGATCCGCGAGGACCTCAAGGCCCACGTCGATTTCCTGACGGAGGCCGGGGCGGGTTTCGTCCTCCGCCGCCCCGAAGACCAGGCCGGGGCGGCCGCCGGCGCTTCCGGCGCCCCGTCGGCTCTGCCGTCCCTCGCCGACCGTCCTCCCCAGACGGCCGAAGAACGGAAGCTCCTCGAAGAGATCGACCGCCATGTCCTCGCCTGCACGCTCTGCGATCTCCATCGGTTCAGGACCCGCGCCGTGCCCGGTGAGGGCGACCGGGCGGCCGAGCTGATGTTCATCGGCGAGGGGCCCGGGCGGGATGAAGACCTCCAGGGCCGTCCGTTCGTCGGCCGGGCCGGGCAGCTCCTCCGCAAGATCATCGCGGCCATGAAGTTCCGCGAGGACGAGGTCTACATCACCAACATGGTCAAGTGCCGGCCGCCGGAGAACCGCGTGCCCCACCACGAGGAGATCGAAGCCTGCTCGCGCTACCTCATTCGCCAGATCGAGCTCATCCGGCCCAAGGTCATTGTCATCCTGGGCAAGACTCCGACGGACTACTTCGCCCCGGGCCGCGAGGGCATGACGGTCCGGCGCGGGCGCTTCGGCAGCTACCTCGGCATCCCGGTCATGCCCACGTTCCACCCGTCCTACCTCGTCCGCAACGAAGGGAACCGGGAGCTCAAGCGCATGGTCTGGGAGGACATGCAGAAGGTCATGGCTCTTCTCGGCAAAAAATGACCGTCTTTGCCCGGGTCGTTTTCCCTCTGCCTCTCGACCAGTCCTTCCTCTACGCCGTTCCCGAGGCCTGTCGGGCCGCGGCTAAGCCGGGAGCGCGCGTGGTCGCCCCGCTCGGGACGCGCCGCCAGAACGGCTTCATCGTCGCGGTGACGACCGAGCCGCCCGCCGCCGGGGTCAAGGTCAAGGAGCTCATCCAGGTCCTTGACGACCGGCCCTTCCGCGACGAGCGCTTTCTCGAATTCACCGGGCGCCTGAGCGCCGAATTCCGCTCCTCCTGGGGCGAGATCCTCCAGACCGCCCTGCCTCCGTCGCTCGCGGGGAAGACCAAGGTCGTCGTCGTCCTGACCGCGGCCGGGCGCGAGGCCCTCGAGGGTGGCAAGCTCGGTCCGAAGGCGCGGCTCCTCGCGGGCCTCTTGGCTGTCGCGCCGAAAGGCCGCAGCCCGCTCTTCCTCCGCAGGAAAATGGGCGGCGCCGACGTCTCCGGACTCGTCGCCCGGATGGAAAAGGCGGGGCTTGTGGCCGTCGAACGGATGCTCGCGTCTCCGCCCGCACCCCCCAAGCCGGGCGGTGCCGAAGCCTCGGTCCAGCTCGGGCTGGCCTTCCCCGAAGCGCTTCGCGAGGCCGGGGTCCTGGCCCCCGTCGAGAGCGACATCGTCGACGGGCGCGGCGGCGCCTGGTATCTTTTCGGCTCGGACCGTCTGCGACGGGCGGCCTTCCAGACCCTGGTCCGGCATGCGGTCGCGGCCAGCGGCCGGGTGCTCTATCTTCATCCCGAAGTGGCCCCCGTCGAATCGCTCGTCGCCGGCTTTAAGGCCGATTATGGCCGTCAGGCCGTCATCTTCCACGGTCGGATGACCGAGAAGCAGCGGGAGGACGCCTGGCGCGTGCTCAAGGGCGGACGGGCCGCGCTCGTGGCTGGGACACGATCGGCCCTGTTCCTCGAGACGGGACCCCTCCGGCTCATCGCCGTCGATGACGAGCAAGAAGAGTCGCATTTCCAGGCCGAAAGCCCCTCGTACGATGCTCGGCGCGGGGCCTGGCTCAGGGCCAGGTCCGAAGGGGCCGTGGCCGTTTTCGGGTCGTCCCGCCCGACCGTCGAGGCTTTCGCTGAAGCCCGCCGTCTCGGCTTCCTGATCGACCTCGGCATCGAGCCGCGGCGTACCGGGGTGACGATCGTCGCGCATACGGGGGACGCTCCGATCATCTCCCGTGAGCTCGAAAAAAGGCTCCGGGCGAACCTGGACAAAGGCGAGCCGGCCATTCTCTTCCTGAACAGGCGCGGGTACGCCGCCCAGGTCGTCTGCTCGGCCTGCGGCCGGGCGCCCCGGTGTCCCCGCTGCGACATCGCCCTCGTCTACCACAAGGCCGAGGACCGCCTCATCTGCCACTACTGCGATTTTGCTATGGACGCCCGCCGCGGCTGCGCGGACTGCGGCGGCGAGATGGCCGTCCGAAGGGGCGCCGGGACGCAGGCCGTCGAGGAGGAGCTGGCGCGGCTCTTCCCCAAGGTCCGCATCGCCCGTTTTGACGCGGATACGGCCTCGAAGCCCGAAGACCGGAAGCGCATCTTGGCCGACTTCGCCAAAGGCGCGATCCCTCTGCTCATCGGGACCCAGCTCCTCGTCCATCAGGCGGGAGTGCCGAAGGTCGGGCTCGTGGCCGTCCTCCGGCCCGAGTACCTGCTGGGATTCTCCGACTATCGCGCCGGTCAGAAGACCTTTGAGGCGGTGTCGGCCATGCTCGATTTCGCCCGCGAGGCCCCCGACGCGGAGGCCGTCGTCCAAACGGCCCCGCCGGTCCACTTCACGATCGACGCGGCCGCCGCGGGCGACTACCAGGCCTTCTACGACAAGGAGATCGAGTTCCGCCGGGTGCTGAACTACCCGCCGTTCGCCAGCCTGGCCGAGGTCGTTCTCCAAGGCCGCGACGTCCGCGCGCTCGGGGCCAAGTCGCGGGAGCTGCGGGCGCTCCTCCAGAAGCATGCTCCCGGCCTCGAAGTCCTTGGGCCCGCTTTCGCTCCGGTCGCCCGTATCCGGGACGTCTCACGGGTCCAGTTCATCCTCAAAGCGGCCGAACGCGTCACGATCGACCGGGCCCTGGCCGATTCGCTGCCCAAGATCCGACTGAAGAAGACGGTCGTCTTCAGCTATTCTCCCTTCCGGGACTAATCGGTCTAAAAAAAAAGGGGCCCGTCCCGAAGGACGAGCCCCGTGAGTGATGCGGGACTAATGCCTACTTCTTGGCCGGTACGATGTCCTGGTAATCGGCGAAGTAGATGGTCAGGTAGCCGGTCGCGGTGACCTCGTGATCGGTCAGGTCATGGCCGAAGATCTCGATCTTGGCCTTACGCTCGAGGACCGTGGCCGTGCCGATGAGGGGGCTGAGAGGGGCCGCCTGCTTGGCCGCTTCGAGAACGACCACAAACGGCACGGAGACAGCCTCGTCCACCGGGCAGAGGAAGGTGGAGAAGTTGCCGTCGAAGGGCAGCGGGACGTCGACGCCCGCCGTCCCCGGGCCGGTCGGCAGCTCGTAGGTGACGCGATAGTTCGTCAGGACGACGTCGTTGAACTGCGAAGGCCCGTCAATGGGGGTGGGGTTGACCAGCCGGACGATGAGGTTGGCCGTGGCGTTGTCCACCCGGACGAGGCCGTCGCTTCCGAGAACGTCGGACTGCAGGTAGGCCGTGACCTCCCCGGTGAAAGACGTGCCGGTGAGGCTCTCGACGACAATGATGCTGCTGGACTTGGTCGTCTTCGATATGCTGTTGCAGCCGGCCAGCACGAGGAAGGCCGCCGCGACAGCCAGGACCTTGAGAGTCGGTGTGATCTTTTTCATGGCTCGTTTTCTCCTGTTACTTGATGATCCTGGGTGTGATGAAGATCAGCAGCTCCCGGCTCTGCTTGGTCCGGGCGAAGTTCTTGAAGATGTTGCCCAGTATCGGGATCTGATGGAGGAAGGGCACGCGTTCCCGCGTGACCGAGTCCTCTGTCCGGTAGATGCCGCCGATGACCGTCGTGCCGCCGTCGGGGACCATGACCGTCGTCTTGGCGCTCTGCATCGTGATCGGGGGGATGCCATTGACGAGGTTGGCGAAGTCGGCCGCGTTGTTCTGGATCTCGATGGCCATGATGATCGTCCCCTCGGCGGTGATCTGCGGCGTGGCCCGCAGCTCAAGGGCGGCGTTGACGTACCGTGTCGTTACCGTGAAGTTGGCCACCGTCTGGACGGGGATCTGGCGGCCCTGGATGATCTCGGCCTGCTGGTTGTTCTGGGTGACGACCGACGGCCGGGAGATGATCCTGCCGTCGCCGCCCGTTTCCAGGGCGGACAGGGCGATGTCGACGCGGAAGGTGTCGAGGACATTGGCGAAGGAGAAGCCGAGGGCCGAGTTGAAGGCCGGCGCCGGCAGGTTGACGGCGTAGCCGCCGAGCGGTCCGCCGATGCCCTTGGTGACGATGCCCTGGGGGATCATCGCCCCGTTGACCAGGACGCTATTCGGGAACTGGAGGTTGGTCGCATTGCCGTAGAACTGGTCGGCGACGCCCTTGAAGCCCCACTGGATGCCGAGGTTGCGGACGAACGTGGCCGAGGCCTCGACGACGCGGGCCTCGATCGAGACCTGGGGGGTCGGCGTATCGACGACCGTGATGAGCTTCTCGAGGAGGTCGAGCTTGTCGCGGACCTCGGAGATGAGCAGGGTGTTGGTCCGGTCGTCGACGATGATCTCACCGCGGGTCGAGATCTTGGACCGCAGGAGCGCGGCGACGTCCTTGGCCTTCGAATAGGACAGGGTGATCGTCTTGACCACGACCGGGCCGGACAGCTCCTTGCTCTCCGTGAGCCGGCGCTGTTCCTCTTCTTCCCGCGTCAGGACGGAGACGGGGGCGATGCGGAGGATGTTGCCTTCGATCGTCTTGCCCATCTTGTTCTGCTTGAGGATGATGTCGAGGGTCTGGTCCCAGGGGACGTCCTGGAGGTTGACCGTGACCGTGCCGCGGACATCGGGATCGAAGACGACGTTAAGCCCGGCGAACTCGGCCAGGTAGAGGACGACGTCCTTGAGGTCGGCATCCTTGATCTTGAGGCTGATGATGTCGCCGGAATACTTTTCCTCTGCGCCCGAGATCGTCTTGGGAGAGAATTTCTGGGCCTTTTCTTGGGCCACAACAGGATTCGCTTCGGCCTGGGACGGGGCGGTCGCGGGAGCCGTCGGCGGGCAGATGGTCGTCACCGGGATATCCTTGGCCTCGGCCTTGGCTTCGATCTTGGGTTCGATCTTGGGTTCGATCTTGGGTTCGGCCTTGGGCGGCGCGGGCTCGGTCCGGACGGGCGCAGGCACGGGCGCCGGCACCGACGCCGGGGCCGGTTGGACGAGGGCCGCGGGAGCCGTTGCGGTGGAGGGGAAGAAGGACACGACAAGCCCGTCGGTGCGGGAATCCAGAGCATAGAGCCCGGGTTCCTTGAGGTCGAAGACCATCCGGGTGATGGGCCGCGGGCCGGCGGTCTGGAACTGGGCCACCCGGACCCGCTGGACCGTGGACCGCGGATCTTCGATCGGCCAGACGTCGGACTTGGCGGCGAGCAGCGTATCGAAGAGATCGACGACCAAGCGAGGCGGATTTTCCAGGGCGAAGACCTGGGTGACGACGGCTCCCGTCAGCGCGGCTTTGATGGAGATCGCCTCGGCGCCGGCGGTCGTATCGACCCGGCTGAGCAGGATCTCGCCCTTGGCCTTGCGGTCGAGCTCGGCCTGGGTGGCGGCATCGATGATGTAGCCGCTCTGGCCTCTCTGGACGCCGTTGAGCTCGACGACGGTGCGCCCCGTCTCTCTGACGATGCGGGCCGGGACGCGCTCGCTCAGCCGGACGAGGAGACGCAGCGCGTCGGCCCCGGCCTTCTCGACCTGGATATCACGGACGAGCCCGGTGCCGGAGGAGGGGAGGGCCGGCGCGGCGGCCGTCGTGGCCCTGGCCACGTCGAGCACGAGCGTCCGGGGCGACTCGGGCAGATAGTAGGCCCGGTCGACGGTCAGGGGGCCGTTGGTTTCCAGGATCAGCTTGGTCGCAAGCGCGCCCGGCAAGACCTGGATCTTGCTGATCTGCACGGCGGGGGCCGGACCCTGGGCGTGCAGGGCGGAGAGCCAAAGCACGCACAGCCCGGCGAGCACGGCCGGAAGGATTCTCTTTTTCATGTTACAGCTCCTCCGTGATTTCCTTGATGATATCTCTCGGCCTTATGAGGGGGATCCCCCGCTCGTGGGTTTTCCGCAGGACCACTTGCGTCTCGCTGATGGACAGGACGTACCCGTCTGCGAACTTGTCGCCGACCTTGGCGAACATGGGGAAGCCCTGGGGCATGCCGATCAGGGCGGTATAGACATTCTTGTTCTTGACGATGCCGGAGAGGACGAGGTCATCGATGAACATCTGGTTCTCGCCGACGGCCGATTTCTCTCGCATGTCGCGCCCGGCCAGGAGGTCCTTGAACGGGTCGCGGCGCCCCTCAGGGTTGTAGGTGAAACCCGTCTGGACGGTCAGGGCCGGCGCTTTCTCGGGCGGCGGTGTGGCCGTCGTCTCCTGCGCGAGGAGGGGGGCCAGGCCCGCGAACGAGACACAGAGAAGGAGAAGGACGGCTTTTCTCATCATCTTGCCCTCGCTGCCTGTTTTTTGGCCGGCACGGCGGCGGCCGACGGTTCGGCGAAGAAATAGGTCTTGGCCGTCCAGTTGGCGGAGATCGTGTTCAGATCCGTCTGGCGGGCCAAAGTCTTGATGCTGAAATTCTCGATGGTGAAGACCCGGGCGAACTTGCTCAGCTTGTCGAAGAAGACCCCGAGGTTATTGAAGTTGCCGGAAACCTGGATGGGGATGGGCCACTCGGCGTAGAAGTCCTTGTTGATCTCGTTCCCCGGCGCGAAGCGCAGGACATCGAGCCGGGAGTCGTAGGCCAGGGCCTGGATCTGCCGGAGGATGTCGGCGATCTCTTTCCGCTGGGGGATGTTGACCTCGAGGGTCTTGAGCTTGGCGGTCATGGCCACGATGTCGGCCTCGATCTTATCGAGCTCCCGCTTTTTCTGCTTCAGGTTCTGGACTTCCTGCTCGATCTTGACCCGCTCGGCGGTCAGGGCTTTGAGCTTGGTGTTCTGGGGCTTGAAGTAGAAGAGGAAGGCCAGGCCGAAGATAAGGACGGCGAAGACGAAGTATCCGTACCAGGGCCAGTTTTTCATGGCTGCACCCCTTTCTTGGCGGCGGGTTTCGCGCCGGGTCCAGGCGCCGCCGGAGCCGGAACGAGTTCCGGCTTCTTCTCGACCATGGCCCGCAACGAGAATTCCTGGTACTGGTCACCCTGGGTGGTCTTCTGCGTTGAGGAGACGAGATTGACGTTCATGACCTGGGGGCTGGCCTCGAGGCCGGAGATGTAGTCCGCGATGAGGTTGTTCGTCAGGGCCCGCCCCTTGATTTGGATGCCCTTGGCGTCATAGACGACCTCGGTCAGCCAGACCCATTCCGGGAGCCGGCGGCTCAGCTCGTCCATGAGCCGGGGGGCCAGGTCGCGCTGGGCGTTCAGGTTCTCGATGAGTATGATCTTCTGGTCGAGCGATGCGCGGGCCAGCCGTTGCTGTTCGAGCTTGGCCTCGACATACTGGAGCGCGGCTTTGTCCTTCCGGGCCGTGGCCAGAAGGGCGTTCTCCCGGTCGAAGGCCTTCTTTTGGAAGAAGAAGACGGCGCCGAGGGCGATGATGAGAATGAGGAAGATGAGGCTGCCGATGTTCGGCCCCTTCTTCGCCCCTTCCTCGACCACGCCCTGGGTCGTGACATTCTCCCGGATGTCTTTCGTTTCCGGCTTGAGGAGGTTGATCCGTATCATGGTTACTTCTCCACCTTTCGGGTTGCCAAGCCGACGGCGACTCCGAAGATCGGCGCCATGTCGGTGAAGTAGACCGCGTCGAACTTCTTGTCATCGACCCGGATATTGAGGAAGGGATTGAGGATCTCCGTCTTGATCCGGAACTTTGTCTCGAAGGCGCTGACCATGTTCATGACGTTGGCCAGCCCGCCGCTGAGGATGATCTGTTCGATCTTCCTCTCCCGCTTCTCCGAGGCCTCATAGAAGGAGAAGGTCTTTTCGATCTCGTCGAGGAGGTCGCGGACGTTCATCGACAGGAGCGACGCGAACTGGTCGGGCGTGGTCGATTTCCCCGGGATGCCCTTGAGAAGCTTCTCCGCCTCCTCGAAGGAGATGCTGAGCTCCTTGCGGATGTTTTCGGTGAAGAAGAAGCCGCCGAGGGACAGGTCGCGGAACAGCTGCGGCGTTCCCCGCTCGACGATGACGACGTTGGTGATGTTGGCCCCGATATTGATCAGGGCCAGCGTCTTGTTGGTAAAGACGTCGGGATAGGAGATCTCCAGGACGTTCTGGAGGGCGAAGACGTCGACCTCGATGCTCTGGAGGTTCTTGCGGGCCTGAGCGATGACGTTGCTGTAGTTGGCGATCTTGTCCTTCTTGGCCGCGACGAGCAGGATGTCCAGGTTCTTCTCGTCCGTCGTCCGCGACGGCTTGAGGATGGCGTAATCGACGTTGGTCTCTTCGTAGGGATAGGGGATGTTGTGCTTGGCTTCCCAGATGATGCTCTCGGCCAGCTCCTGCTTCTCCATGACCGGCAGGGAGATCTTCTTGATGATGACGGAGTTGCCGGAGATCGAAATGGCCACGTCCTTGGTCGTGATCTTGTTCTCCTCGCAGAGGAGGCGGATGGTCTCGACGACCGCGGCCGAATCGATGATGGTCCCCTCGACGATGGCGTCGTGCGGCAGCGGCTCGTAGCCGATCTTGACCAGCTCGTAGGCCTCCTCTCCGCCTTTCTTCCGGGGGCGGAGCTCAACGGCCTTGACGGAGTAGGAACCGATGTCCAACCCGACCACGCTTTTTTCCCGAGAGAATCCGAACATGTTTGCCTGCCTTTATGGAATTTGGACCTTTTTCGACCTGTCGATCTTGTTCCGGAGCTTGCGGGCGATCGGCCCGGGAACGAGTCCCTCGACGGAGCCGCCGAGGCCGGCGACCTCGCGGACCACGTTCGAGCTAAGGAACGAATAATGGACGCTGGGCATCATGAAAAACGTCTCAATGTCCGGGGCCAGGCTCCGGTTCATCAGGGCCATCTGGAACTCGTACTCGAAGTCCGAAATGGCCCGCAGACCCCGGATGACGACGGTCGTCCCCTGGGCCCGGGCAAAGTCGACCAGGAGGCCGTCGAAGGCCAGGACCTCGACCTCTTTCCTCGAGGCAAAAATCTCTTGAATCATTTTTACCCTCTCTTTAGTCGTGAAGAGAGGGTGTTTTTTGGGGTTTTTGAGGACGGCGACGACAACCCGGTCGAAGACCTTGAGGCCCCGCTCGATGATATCCACATGCCCGTTGGTGATGGGGTCGAACGATCCCGGGTAGATGGCGCTCGTTTCCCGCATCTGGACTCTTAGTTAGTTCCTCATCACTCTAGCTATCCAAATATCAAAAAAAAAGGGGCTTGTCAACGAAAATTCACGGGGCGAGGACCGGCCGCCAGGGCTTGGACCGGGAGCCGAAATATGTCATAATCGGGGGCGGAAGAAGGTTCCATGGCCATATCCGCGGGGGAGGTTAACCCGAAAGGGCGGGTCGGAATTCATCTCCGGCCTAACCGGTTGTCACCGCTAGGGGTGATACTCTTAGGCCTCGAAATAGCATTTTTGGGCTGTCAGGCCGGGACGCAAAGCGGCCCGGACTTTGCCGTCCGGCGCAAGGCCATGGTCGCGGACCAGATCCTGGCCCGCGGGATACATGACTCTCTCGTGCTCAAGGCCATGTCCGAGGTCCCCCGCCATCTCTTCGTCCCGGCCGGCCTCGTCGACGAGGCCTACCGCGATTATCCCCTCCCGATCGGCGAGGGACAGACGATCTCCCAGCCCTATATCGTCGCGCTCATGACCGAATGCCTGGCCCTCAAAGGCGGAGAAAAGGTGCTCGAGGTCGGCACCGGCTCCGGCTACCAGGCGGCAGTGCTCGGACGGATTGCCGCGGCCGTTTTCACCATCGAGATCAACGCCGCGCTGGCCCGCGAGGCGGCGTCGAAGCTCGAACGGCTGGGTTTCCCGAACGTCCGCGTCCGCTCCGGCGACGGCTTCTTCGGCTGGCCCGGGGAAGCTCCGTTTGATGCCATCATCGTCACTGCCGCCGTCCCTGAGGTCCCGCCGGCGCTCTTCGCCCAGCTCGCCGAGGGCGGCCGCCTGGTCGTCCCGATCGGCGACGTCCAGACCTATCAACAGTTGACCGTCGTCACCAAGAAGAACGGCCAGCCCCGCATCGAGCGAGTCCTCGACGTCCGCTTCGTTCCCATGACCGGGGAAATCCTTAAGAGGAAATAATGACCACGAGTCCGCTCCCCGCCGGAGGGAGAGGCTGGCCTCCGAGCCGGCCTTAGGCCTCCTTCGTTGCTTTTGCCGGGGGACTGTGCTAATTTTTGGGCGATGATGATCCGATTCGGCACCTCCGGCTGGCGCGGGGTGATGGGCGAGGACTTCACCTTTCACAACGTCCGCGTCGTCATCCAAGCCGCCGCAAATTACCTCCGTACGAAGTACGGGGACCAGCCGATCGCCGTGGCTGTCGGCTACGACACCCGGTTCCTTTCCGACCGCTACGCCCTGGAGGCGGCGAAACTCCTGGCCCGCAACGGGATCCAGGTTTTTCTGGCCGATCGCGACGCGCCGTCCCAGGCTCTGGCCTGCCAGATCATCAAACGGAAGTGCCAGGGCGGGATCAATTTTACGGCCTCCTTCAACCCGGCACGTTACAACGGGCTCAAGTTCAACTCGGCCACCGGCGCCCCGGCCTTGCCCGACGTGACCGACGCTATCGAAGAGGAGGTCCGCCGGCTGATGCCCGGTTTCTCTTCCCTGACGACGCATCTTCTCGACGAGTCCGTCACGCGCATCGACCTCCAGGGCGATTACCTGGCCTACCTCCAGGGAAAAATCGATTTCGAAGCCATGCGCCGGGCCCATCTGAAGGTGGCCGCCGACCCTCTCTACGGCACGAGCCGCGAATATCTCGACGAGATCCTCGAGGAGAACGGCGTCGAAGTCGAAGGCCTCCACGGCTATGTCGATCCCTACTTCGGCGGCGTCAGTCCGTCCTGCACCGAGGAGAACCTGGCCGAGCTCAAGGCCCACGTCGTCAAGACCGGCTGCCACCTGGGGCTGGCCACCGACGCCGACGGGGACCGCTTCGGGATCATCGACGAGACCGGGGGATTCGTCCACCCGAACATCATCCTGGCGCTCCTGCTCGACTATCTCGTCCGGGTCAAAGGCTGGCGCGGCGGCGTCGCCCGTTCGGTCACGACGACCCACCTCCTCGACCGCATCTCCCGCAAATACGGCCTGCCGTTGACGACGACGAAGGTCGGCTTCAAGTACATGGCCGAGCTCTACCTCAAGGGTCAGATCATGTTCGGCGGTGAGGAGAGCGCCTGCATCGCCGTCAAGGACCACCTGCCGGAAAAGGACGGCATCTTCGCCGGCCTGCTCGTCGCCGAGATGATCGCCGTGACCGGCCGGAGCCTGGGATCCCTGCGCCAAGATCTCTTCAAGGCATACGGGACCATGACCAGCGGGCAGAGGACCCTCCCTCTGACCCCGGAGCGGGCGAAAAAGCTCAAGGCCCTCATTCTGGAGCCGCCCGCGAAGCTGGGCCGCCGCAAGGTCGTGGCCTCGGAGACGCTCGACGGCCTCAAGCTCGACTTCGAAGAGGACCGCTGGGTCGTCCTGCGGCAGTCGGGCACCGAGCCGCTCATCCGCTGCTACGCCGAGGCCGAATCGGCCGAAGAAGTCGAGGCCATCCTGAAAAAAGGGCTCGAGGCGGTCCGGTGAAAAAGAAGATCATCGTCCTCGGCGTCGCCTGCGTCCTCCTGATCATGATCGTCACCGCCCTCTTCGGTAAGAAGGGTGTCATGGACCTCCGCCGGGACCGCCGGACCCTGGAGACGCGCACGGAAAAGATCCGGGCCCTGGAAGCGGAGCGGGGCCGGCTCGAGGCCGAGATCCGCCGGCTCGAGGATGACCCCCGGGCGGTCGAAAAGGCCGCCCGCGAGAAGCTCGGCCTGGCCGCTCCCGGCGAGAAGGTCGTCGTCGAGCCCGCCACGCCCGCCAAGAAGTAGATGCCCCGGCCCGCCAGGAATCGACGACAGCCGGAGGAGCGGGCCCTGCTCGAAGGCCTCAACCCCGCCCAGCGCCGGGCCGTGCGGCACGGCGAAGGGCCGCTCCTCATCGTCGCCGGCGCCGGGACGGGCAAGACCAAGGTCATCACGCACCGCATCGCCCGGCTCATCGCCGCCAAGGCGGCCCGGCCCGACGAGATCCTGGCCGTGACCTTCACCGAGAAGGCGGCGAGCGAGATGGAGGCCCGGGTCGACGTCCTCGTTCCCTACACCTCCTCTTTCGCCGAGATCAGCACCTTCAATTCGTTCGGGGAGCGCGTCCTCCGCGACTACGCCCTCGACGTCGGCTATCCTCCCGATTTCCGGCTCCTGGCCGACGTCGACCAGGCCATCTTCTTCCGCGAGAACCTCTTCCGGCTGCCTCTCGACTACTACCGGCCGCTCGGGCAGCCGACCCGCCACATCCAGGAGGTCCTCGAAGCCATCCGCCGGCTGAAGCAGGAGGACGTCCGGCCCCAGGATTATCTCCGCTACGCCGAGGAGCTCGGCCGCAAGGCCTCGGGCGAAGCCGAGACGGAGACCGCGCGCAAGCACCTCGAGATCGCCCGCGTTTTCGGGGCTTACGAAGAGCTCCTGCGCACACAGGGCCTGATCGACTTCGAGGACCAGGTGACGCTCGTCGTCGACCTCCTCCGCCGGCGGCCGTCCGTCCTCGACGAGCTCCGCCGCCGCTACCGCTACATCCTCGTCGACGAGTTCCAGGACACGAACTACGTCCAGTTCGAGCTCGTCAAGATGCTCGCCGCGGAGCACCGGAACCTGACCGTCGTCGGCGACGACGACCAGAGCATCTTTCGCTTCCGAGGCGCCTCGCTCAGCAACATCCTCGGTTTCGAGGAAGTCTTCCCGGAGGCGAAGCGGATCGTCCTGACGCGGAACTACCGCTCGACCCAATCCATCCTCGACGCCTCCTACCGCCTCATCCGGCACAACGATCCGAACCGGCTCGAATTCAAGGACCAGGTCGACAAGCGCCTCCGCGCGGCGGCCCGGGTCGGGGGCAAGAGCATCCACATGCTCTCGTTCGATACGCTCGGCAGCGAGGCCGACGCCGTGGCCGACCGCATCCTCGAGATCCGGGCCGGCGGCGCCGACTGGCGGGACATGGCCGTGCTCGTCCGGCGCAACGCCGACGCCGACCCGTACCTGCGCGCCTTCAACATGAAACAGATCCCGTTCCGCTTTTCGGGCAGCCGCGGCCTCTATCAGCAGGAAGAGATCAAGGTCATCGTCGCTTTCATCCGGGCGCTGACGGATTTCGAGAACAGCCGCGACCTCTTCTATCTCGCCCTGTCCGACGTCTACAAGGCCGACCCGTACGACCTGAGCCGGCTCGCGGGCTATGCGGAAAAGAAGAACCTCAGCCTCCACGACGTCTTCAAGACGATCGCCGAAGCGACAAGCCCCGTGGAGATCGCCCCGGCGACGGAGGCGACGATCAAGCGCATCTTCGCCGACATTGCGCGATATGTCGAACTCGCCGGGACGAAGAATGCCGGCGCCGTCGTTTATGCCTTCCTCGACCAAAGCGGCTTCCTCAAATCGCTCGTCTGCCCGATGACCCCGGAGGCGGAGGTCCGGGTCAAGAACGTCCGGCTCTTCTTCGACAAGATCAAGGGTTTCTCGGAGCTCGTCGAGAACGATTCCATCCGCTCCTTCGCCCGCTATCTCGATCTGCTGGCCGAGGTCGGCGACAACCCGGCCACGTCCGAGGCGGACCTCGACGAGGACGCGGTCAACGTCCTGACCGTCCACAAGGCCAAGGGGCTCGAGTTCGGGACGGTCTTCCTCGTTGGCCTGATCGAGGACCGCTTCCCCGGGCGGGAGCGGCGCGACCGCATCCCCGTCCCGGACGGCGTCCTCAAGGAGACCCTGCCCGGCCGGGAGAATTACCTCCAGGAGGAGCGGCGGCTGTTCTACGTGGCCATGACCCGGGCCCGCCGGGCCCTTTACATGACCTGGGCCAGGGACTACGGGACGCGGCGGTTCAAAAAGGTCAGCCCCTTCGTCCTCGAGGCCCTGGACATTCCCAAGATGCCCGAGGACGTCCTCAAGGCCTCCGTCCTCGAGGAGATCCGCCGCTATGCGCTCGCAACGGGGAAGACCAAGACGCCCGCGGCGGTCCGCCCGGCCGGGGCGCTGCGGCTGAGCTTTGTCCGGGTCGAGGATTACCTCATCTGCCCGCTCAAGTACAAATTCCGCCACGATATGCGCGTCCCCGTCCTGCCCCACCACTCGATCGTCTTCGGCCGCGTCCTCCATGCGACGATCCACAGCTACCTGCGGCGGCGGATGAAGGACCGCTCGGGCGACATCGAGACCGTGCTCGAAGAATACCGGAAGAACTGGGTCAACGAGGGCTTCCTCAGCCGGGAGCACGAGGAACTGCGCAAGGCGGCGGGGGAGAGGGCCCTGCGGCTGTTCACTAAGCGCGAGGAGGAGTCGGGGCGAAGGCCGGCCTTCCTCGAACGGCCCTTCCGCTGGCAGGAGCGCGGCCTGCGCTTCTCGGGCCGGTTCGACCGCGTCGACTTCGAAGAGGCTGGAGCGATCGTCATCGACTTCAAGACGACCGAGGTATCCTCGCAGAAAGAGGCCGATCGCGCCGCTGCCGACAGCCTGCAGATGGACGTTTACGCCCTGTCATTCCTGAAGACCGAGGGCCTGCTCCCCTTCGAGACACGGCTCCACTTCCTCGAATCCGACATCATCGGGCGCGCGGCGAAGGGTGAGAAAGAGCTGCGCCGCGCGGGAGAGAAGATCCG
>JADGNU010000215.1 GCA_017883305.1 Candidatus Aminicenantota bacterium
ACGGTCAGGAAGCCGTGCTGGCTGATCTTGGCGATCAGATCGCCGCTGACCTTTTCGACACTGTCGCTTGGCTGATGATAGTCGGACGTCATGGCCGCCATGTAATAGACATAGGGGACCTTGACGGCCGCAAAGGACGAGTGGTCGGAACCGCCGCCGCCGACGCCCAGGGCGTTGAAGCGGAAGGCCAGGTCGAGCCCGACGTACTGGTTCATCTCCCGGGCGATATCGGCAAAGGGCGTGCCTTCGGTCAGGTTGACACTGACGAACCAGGGGGCGCGGACCTTCTTGACCAGCTCCTCGGCGCCGGGGACGTTGTAGGCCCGCATCGTCCGGGCGAGCATCTCGGCGTCATAGGGCCGGCTGATCATGTCGAAATTCAGGTAGCCGACGGTCTTTTCGATCGGGTAGATGGGGTTGAACGCGTAGTAGCGCGACCCGAGGAGGCCTTCCTCCTCGCCCGTCCACAGGGCGAAGACCATGGACCGCTTGGGCTTGACGGGGCTGGCGGCGATGGCCTTGGCGATGTTCAGGACGCCGACCGAGCCGGAGCCATTGTCATCCGCGCCGTTCCAGATGTAGCCGTCCCAGGCCCCGTTGTGGTCGTAGTGGGCGCCGACGACGAAGTATTCGTCCTTGAGCTTGGGATCGGAGCCCTCGATGATGCCGATGACGTTCGTGCCCCGGACGAGGGCCGTCTTGGACGTCGTGGCGATGGTCATCTTGGCGCCGGGGATGTCCATCGAGGCCGGCTTCGTGGTCGATTCGATCTTCTTCTTCAGATCATCGATCGTCTGGCCTATCCCTTCGAGGAGGAAATTGGCCATCTCGCGGGTGATCTGCGTCGCCGACGCACGGCCTCCGCCCATGGCCCCGCCCGCGACGCCGGCGAGCGAGAGCCTGCGGCGGGGCTTGTTGATGATCGGGCGCTCGTCGCTGGGAGTCCGGACCATGGAGAGCGCGTTGTAGATGTTGGCGTCGTTGCCCGAGTTGGACACCTGGACGATGGCCGCAGGCTCGAGCTTGGTGATCTCGGTGAGCTTGTTGAAGCGCTGCGGGCCGCCGCGCATCATCTGGGCCATCATGTCGCCCTGGGGGGGCGCCGGGAAGTACTTGTCCTTGAGCTCCTTCTTGGCCTGGAACGGCGACAAGGGGTTGTCGCGGCCGGGCGCATCGCTGAGCAGGAGGACAATCTTGCCCTTGAGGTTGAGGCCCTTGAGCTCGTCGAAGCCGATCGACGGCTCGCTGAGTCCGTAGCCGACGAAAACGACGGGAGCGGTCACGGTGCCGTCGGCGCCGCCGCCCATCCCGCCCATGCCACCCTGGAAATCGAGACCTCCCTGGAAGGTGCGGCTCTTGACCATGCCGCCCTTACCGACCTCGATCGTGATCGCGGTCTGGGAGTCTGAGGTCTCCTTCAGGGCGAATTCCTGGAAATAGGTCCTCTCACGGGGCGTCTGGGGGGCCTGGGGCCGGCCGCCGCCCATGCGGAAGCCGCCCATGGCCGGCATGTCGCCGGCGGGCTTGACACCCCACATCTTGAAGAGGGACGCGGCGTACTCGGCGGCCACCGCGTAGCCGCGGGTCGCCGTCTCGCGGCCTTCCATAAGGTCGGACGAGATGTAGGTCAGCATCGCCAGGGTGTCCTTGGCGGTGATGGCTTCCAAGCCTGCCTTGAACTTGTCGGGCGCGGGCTGGGGCTTGTCGACCAGGCTCAGCGCCTTCTGCACGTCCTCGAGCTTCATCTGCTGTTGCGGCGGCGGGCCTTGGGCCCGCAGGCCGACGATGGCGGCGAAGACGAGGATTACGGCCAGAACGTTCTTTTTCATAAATACCTCCAGCTAGAATTCACGGCCGTCTCTTTAGACGGCGGCCGGGCGGATTTCTTCCGGAAGGGGTCAAACCTAAACTATTATACTTTTCTGGCAGAATTCTGGCCCGAGGGGACCGTCATCCCGAAAAGTATAATAGTTTAGGTTTGACCCCATCTGGATGGACTCGAGAAGGCGGTTTCGGATATCATAGGGCCTCGATCGAAATCCGCCTGGGAGGTCCCCTCGCATGAACGTCAAGAGCTCGCTCTGGCTCGTCCTCTGTATCGCCCTGGTCGGGCTGGCCGTCGGATGCAAGAAGAAGGAACCGGCGCCCGTGCCGGCCGCGGCCGCTCCGGCCCCGGAATTTCCGTGGCAGATCGACCAGTTCGCCGACCTGCGGATCCTGCGCTACCAGGTGCCGGGATTCGAGGCCCTGACGCCGGCCCAGAAGGAGCTGATCTATTATCTCAGCGAGGCCGCCACGTGCGGCCGGGACATCATTTTCGACGAGAATTACAAATACAACCTTAAGATCCGCCGGACCCTCGACGCCATCGTCCAGGGTTACAAGGGCGACCGGACCGACCCCCGCTGGGCCGAGTTCATGATCTACGCCAAGCGCGTCTGGTTCTCCAACGGCATCCACCACCATTATTCCAACGACAAGTTCTTGCCCGGGTTCGACGTCGATTATTTCGCCGCGCTGGTCAAGGGCTCGCAAGGCGTGAGCTTCCCCATCTCCGAGAAGCAGTCGGTCGACGACCTCGTCGCCTTCCTGTGCCCCATCCTCTTCGACCCGGACGTGGCCCCGAAGAAAGTCTCCCAAGATTCGACGAAAGACCTGGTCACGAATTCGGCCGTCAACTTCTATGATGGGGTCACCCAAGCCGATGTCGAGGCTTATTATAAAAGGATCGTCGACCCGAAGGACCAGACGCCCATCTCCTACGGCCTGAACTCCCGCCTGGTCAAGCGGGACGGCCTGATCGTCGAGCAGGTCGCCTCGATCAACGGCCTCTACGGGCCGGCCATCGCCAAGATCGTCTATTGGCTGGAAAAAGCGGCCGGGGTCGCCGAGAACGAACAGCAGAAGAACGTCATCGACGCCCTCATCGCCTACTACAAATCGGGCGACCTTAAGCAGTTCGACGCTTACAACATCCTCTGGGTCGGAGACCTGTCGTCGCTCGTCGATTTCGTCAACGGCTTCATCGAGGTCTACAACGATCCGCTGGGCCTCAAGGCCAGCTGGGAATCGGTCGTCAATTTCAAGGACCTGGCGGCGACCAAGCGGGCCGACATCATCTCGGCCAATGCCCAATGGTTCGAGGACCACTCGCCGGTCGACCCGAAATACAAGAAAAAAGAGGTCAAGGGCGTCTCGGCCAAGGTCATCACCGCGGCCATGCTTGGGGGCGACTGCTACCCTTCGACGCCGATCGGCATCAACCTCCCCAACGCCAACTGGATCCGCAAGGACTACGGCTCGAAGTCCGTGACCATCGAGAACATCACCTACGCTTACGACCAGTCCTCGCTCAAGTCCCCCTTCGGCCCCGAGTTCACTTATTCCGCCGAACTCCTCGAGCGGGCCAAAAAGTACGGGCCCCTGGCCGGGAACATCCACACCGACCTCCACGAGGTCCTTGGCCACGGCTCCGGCCAGCTCATGCCCGGGGTCGGGTCGGAGTCCCTCAAGAACTACCACTCGGCCATCGAGGAATCCCGGGCCGATCTCTTCGCCCTCTACTACATCATGGACGACAAGATGGTCGAGCTGGGGCTCCTGCCGAACATCGACGCGGCCAAGGCCGAATACGACCTCGATATCCGCAACGGCCTGATGACCCAGCTGACCCGGATCCAGCCGGGCAAGACGATCGAGGAGGCCCACATGCGCGCCCGGGCCATGGTCGCCCAGTGGGTCTATGACAAGGGCAAGGCGGAGAACGTGATCGAGCGGGTGACGAAGGACGGCAAGACCTATTTCATCGTCAATGATTACGCCAAGCTGCGCCGGCTCTTCGGCCAGCTTCTGGCCGAGGTCCAGCGGATCACGAGCGAAGGCGACTACGAAGGAGCCAAAACGCTCATGGAGACCTACGGCGTCCAGGTGGACCAGGGGCTGCACAAGGAAGTCCTGGAGCGCTACGCCAAGCTGAACCTGGCCCCTTATGCCGGCTTCGTCAATCCGGTCTACACGCCGGTCATCGAGAATGGCAAGATCGTGGACGTCAAGATCTCGCTCGAGGAAGGTTACATCGAACAGATGCTGCGGTACGGCCGGGATTATTCGTTCCTGCCGGTCCGTTAAAGCCTTTCGGAGGACGTCGAAGACGACGAGGAGGGACCATGGCCGAAGAGGAGATCGGACACATCACCCATTACTTCCCCAAGATCGGTGTCGCCGTGATCGAGATCACGGCCGGGAGCCTGAAGGCCGGGGAGACCATCCGCATCAAAGGGCACACGAGCGATTTCACGCAGACCGTGGAATCGCTCCAGCAGGAGCACCTGTCGGTGCCCGAGATCAATAAGGGCGTCTCGGCCGGTATGAAGGTCAAAGAACACGTCCGTGAAGGGGACAAGGTCTTTCGGGTCACGCCGTAACGCCGACGAGTAGGGAGCGGACCAGACGCTTCCCGGGTCCGCGGGCGGGGGTCCCGATCCTTCAGCCCGGCCCTATCGTCCGACCAATCCCCTGCACGGGATCGGGAAGAACTCGAGGAGTATCCGCAATTGGTGAAATTGAGAGAGTATGGCTGGGATAACGCGTTCGAGGCGCAGTTCGCGACCTGCGCCGAGCGCGATCTGACTCCCGCCCGGGTGGTCAAGCAGCTGCGCGACCTCTCCACGCTCGTGACCCTCCAGGGGGAGATCCCTGGCGAGGTCTCCGGTAGGTTTCGCCACGCCGCCAGGGGGCCCGCCGACTATCCGGCCGTCGGAGATTGGGCGGCGGTGAGTCTTTTTATGGAGGGCCGAGCCATCATCGAAGCCTTGCTGCCGCGGCGGAGCGCGTTCACCCGGAAAGCGGCCGGTGAAGCCGTGGAAGCCCAGGTTGTGGCGGCCAACGTCGACATGGTGTTCCTCGTCAGTGGCCTCGACGGGGATTTCAACCTCCGCCGCATCGAACGCTACGTGACGGCGGCCTGGTCGAGCGGTGCCGTGCCCGTCATCGTGCTCAATAAATCGGACCTCCGGC